>JBIIHO010000130.1:0-5137 GCA_044235605.1 Steroidobacteraceae bacterium
CTCGCCGGCATCTGCCGCGCGCGCGACGACCGTGCCCGATTCGTCGGGCTCACTGTCGGCGAGCCAAACATCACCCATGATCCACGGGAGCGGATAGGTATGCGCATCGGCACGCAGCGGGAAGTCGGCATTGCCGAACATGTGCGTCCAGACGATGCCGCCGTGCTCGGTCGCCCAATACGAATTGGTGTACCAGGGCGTGACGAGCTCCATCCCGAACTGCTGAACCACCGGCGAAGTGGGCTCGGCGCAGAACGTTGCAACACGCAGGCTCGCGCGCGAGTACGCGCGCACGTCTTCGACGTTCTGCGGATCGGTCATCACGGTTTTGAGGAACGTAACACCAGCTTTGAATATATTGACCTTCAATCGCTCGATGATGCTCGCGAAGCGTCCGGCGCTCGGGAAAACGGGCGCTCCTTCGGCAATCACCGTCGTCACGCGCGTCGTGAGGGCGCCGCAAATCATGTAGCTCTGTCCCGTGATCCAGCCCGGATCAGCGACCACGTACATCACGTCTCCGGCGCGAGCATCAAACGCTACACGCAGGGTGTAGGCGACACCGCTAACGTAACCGCCGTGAACATGCACGACGCCTTTGGGTTTTCCGGTCGAGCCCGACGTGTAGATAAAGAACATCGGGAATTCGGCGTCGAGCGGCTCTGGTGGAACCGTCGCCCAGATCGCTGCGACGAAAGCGCGATCATCAAGCGCCAATAGCTGCGCTTCATCAGTGACGGCATGGCCCGCCTTGCGCGCACCCTCCAACAACGTTTGCATCGCAGCATCGGTCAGCGCGTGTGCCCAACGATCCCGCTCCGGACGCCACACGATGTCGGCTTGTCCTGCATGCTTCACGACGACAACGGTATCCACTCGCGGCGGCGTGGTGACGAGGGCGCTGGCGATGGCTGTACGAATTCGACTGGCGGCAGAAGGCGAAAGCCCTGAGATCCCCTCGAGTGCACGGCCGACGCCGCGCATCACATCCGAGCGTTCGAGAGTGATTTCATTGGCGACGGCTTTGCGTGCACCCTCGAGGATGGCGTTTGAGTGCAGCGTTTCGAGACCGAGAGACTCGAGCGCTTGAGTCACCGCCGCGATCGCAGTCTCGGCAGGGACATAGCCATCGAGAGCGGGGTCTGTATACGCCTCTTTGAACGCGACGATTTGCGCGTTGCGATAGCCGCCGTCGGCCGTGATGACAATACGAGCGCCGGCATTGTGGATACGATCCGATAGCGTTTTGTCGCTGAATCCACCAAACACAGGCGTGTATACGATACCGAGACGCTTGCAGGCCTCGGTCCAGTAGATCTGCTCGGGAATGTTCGGCATGTTGATCGCGATGCGATCGCCTGCCTTGAGACCGAGATGACGCAGTGCAAGCGCACACCGCGCCACTTCGAGCATCAGCTGCTTGCGCGAGACGCTATAAGAGACGACGGGAGCGCCGCGTCCACCATCTTGCGACTGGTCCCAGCGATCTCCCTCGAACCACAATGCCGCCTCGGCGCCATGTCCGGCGAGGACATGTCGATCCACTTCGTTGAAGCACGCGTTCGTCAGGGCATCGCTGAACCATCGATAGAACGGCGCCTCGGAATCATCGAGTCCGCGGCTCCAGGGCAGATAACTTTGAGGCAGGGAAGGTTCGACGGGTTCGCCGGTTCGAGCGTCGAATCCTCGCCAACGCCCTTCGGCGTCGCGGGTAATCCATGCGCCCTGCGGGCCCACCTTGGGCTCGAACCAATGAATTTCGCGACTGGCGATGTCGCCATGAAACTTGCCGGGGTCTGCTGCGCACGCATCGCGTGCAGCCTGCCAGGCAGCTCGGTGGACGAAGGGGTTTACGGAAGCCGACGGTGGCGTGATCGCCACGGGCGTCGGGGCCGTGTCCATGGACCCGTTGAAACTCGACATTGATGCCGTACTCCGACCCCCGAGGCCAGACTAGCACGGCGATATGTGAAAAGATGCGTGTTAAAATTCACTGTCAAAATATGATCATCGAACGCCTTTGGCCGGCGAATGCGTGGCGGAACTACCACTACCTCATCGCCTGTATCGAGACCGGGGAGGCTCTCGCCGTCGACCCCCTCGACTGGCAGCTGTGTGCCGCCACGGCGCGGGCCCGTGGTTGGACCATCACCCAGATCCTTAATACCCACGAGCACGGCGATCACATCGGCGGTAACGAGCCGCTTCGGGCCGCGACGCGAGCACGCGTGCTGGCGCATGTCGGGGCAGGCGGACGCATTCCCGGCCTAGATCGCGGCCTTTCGCATGGCGACACGGTCAGAGTCGGGCGCAGCGTGGAACTCGAGTGCCTCGATACCCCGGGCCATACGCGCTCGCATCTTTGCCTGCTCATGCGGGGAAGATCATCTAGCGCTCCCCCCGAGCTTCTTTGCGGCGACACCTTATTCAATGCGGGTGCGGGCAACTGTCACAACGGCGGGGATCCCGAGCTGCTCTATCACACGTTCGTGCAACGACTCGCGCCGCTGCCGGATGCCACCCGTATCCATCCGGGACACGACTATCTCGCACGCAACCTCGCCTTCACCCTCGATCGAGAGCCGGACAACCGCGATGCCTCGGCTTTGCTGGCGAGCGTGCAAGATTTGGATGGCGATCGGGCGCCCGTCACGACGCTCGGTGATGAACGTCGAATCAATACATTTTTCAGACTACAAAACCCGGCGGTGATCGAGGGGCTACGCAAGGTTTTCCCGGATCTCGCCGATCGACCAGACCCCCGTGAGATTTTTTTGAAACTGCGCGAGCTGCGAAATCGGTGGTAGAGCGTCAGCCCTTTGGCTGCTCGACGAGTAGCACCACGAGCCCCGCAGGCGACATTAGGGTCGCCAGACGCGCCTGACCGAAAATCGTTTCGATCACACCATGATCGCGCGGCGGTGCGCGCATGGCCCCCACTCCGCGTGATTGCTGCAGTGAAGCCGCCCGTCGGAGTATATCGCCGATATCTTTGACGAAGAACGTCACGGACAAGAACCCGCGAGCGGGAGGGGTGGCGCGAGAGTAAAGATCTGTGCTCTTAACCCCTTCGTACTGGACGATTTCGAGGCGCCCGTAGTCATAGTCTGGGTCGCCGAAAATTCGTACATCAAGCGCTCCGCCCGGAGGTAAGCCGATGGTGCGTTCGACCTCGGCCCCCGCGAACCGATGGTAAGAGGTTTCATCGAGGCCCAAAACCTGCTCGAAAAACGCTTTCTCGCCGAGATTGTCGGGCGTGGTGGCGATCACCTGCGGCGCTACCCCATAGCCTTTGGCACTGACGTGCTCGGGCCTGCCCTCCATCTCGAGGAAAACGATATTCACGGCCTCGGGACCGTTCATGTGAACTTCATGAACGACGATGCCGTCGGTCTCGAAGCGCCCGATCTTTGAGCGAAACTTGAAGCCCGCGGCTTCGAGCTCAGCAAATCGAGACTGAATATCGTGCACGGCGATATCGACGCTCTTGGGCACGAGGTCGGTTGGTGCAGCGCCCTCGCGCACAGCCGGGCCCGGCTGACGAAAGCGCACGAGATGGATGCCTCCCTGTCTCCGACCCGGCGTGACGAGCAACGCTTGGTCGAGGATATCGCTCTCTGTAAGACCCCACAGGCGCGAGAGGCCCGGATCATCACCTCGCCGCCGCACGACGACCTCCATGCCAAAACGCGAGGCCCAAAGATCAAGCGCCTGATCCATATCGGACACGCTGATCAAGGCGTACGCGAAAGCTTTGGGGTTTACGTTGAGGGATAGCACGGGCGAAACCTCCGGAATGTGTTAATTGAGTATAGTGATGTACATGTCAGAGTTTTATCGACGAAGCGTCCTCGTCCTGAGTGCGGCCATTCTCGGATTCGCCGTCTGGCAGGTGCTCGCGCCCTTCTGGGGCGCCCTCGCCTGGTCGATCGTGCTCGCTGTTTTACTCGCGCCGCTTCAAGACGGCCTGCTCCTGCGACTCGGAAACCGCCCGTCGCTCGCCGCCGCACTACTGACACTGCTCACGCCGTTGGTCATTTTTCTGCCGCTGCTCTTGCTTGGTGCCGAATTCATTGAGCAAGGGCGTGCCCTGATCGACGGGATGCAGCACAGCGATTGGCGGATCGATGGGTCGCTCGCTAATCGCCTCGATGACTATCCGGTCATAGGTAGTGCAGTCGCCTGGCTCACCGAGACACTCGATCTCGACCCGACAGAGATCACCGGATTCCTCGTCACTCTCGGTCAGACCCTGCTGCGCTACGCAGCGAGCTTCGGAAGTCAGATGGTTCTAGGCGCTCTTAATACGACCCTGGCTTTCCTGCTGATGTTGTTCCTACTGTTTTTCATGCTCCGTGACGGCCGTCATTTCCTCGCTCGCATCACTCATCTACTACCGATCGATCATGGGCGACGGGAGCAACTCTTCACCCTGATCACCAATACGACCCGTGCCGTGGTGTACGGGTCCGGACTCACTGCCGTCTTCCAAGGGGCGCTCACAGGGATCGGTTTTGCCCTGACCGGACTTCCCTCTCCCGTCGTATTCGGCGTTCTGGCAGCGCTGTTTTCGTTGCTGCCGGCGGGCGGAACGGCGTTTGTTTGGGCGCCGGCCGCTCTGACACTCCTCGGCATGGGTCGAACGGGCGCTGCACTGTTCATGCTCGGTTGGGGCGCCTTGATCGCGATCTCGGACAACTTTTTGCGCCCCTTGCTCGTTTCGAAACATGCGCACGTCTCGACCCTCGCCGTGTTCATGGGCGTGATCGGTGGTGCTGCGGCGTTCGGTGGCATCGGTCTCATCATCGGACCTGTGTTGTTGACGTTGGTGTCGGCGCTGCTCGGGTTCGTCGAAGAGGCGCGTTCACAGGATTCAGGGAAAAATCCTTAAGCAGATCCGTTGATTCGCTCTAGAATCGCCACCCTCTTTTCGATCGTCACCACCATTCCATCGCCATGGACGTTTCGCCCATCCTCAATCCGCTCAACGACGCGCAGCGCGAAGCTGTGACGGCGCCGATCGGACCCGTGCTCGTACTGGCCGGTGCCGGCAGCGGCAAGACGCGCGTGCTCACGCATCGCGTCGCGTGGCTCATCGAAGCGGAGGGGGCTTCGGCCCACAGCGTGCTTGCGGTCA
>JBIIHO010000131.1:0-5127 GCA_044235605.1 Steroidobacteraceae bacterium
TTCGAGCACACGAGCGCGAAGCGTGACTTCATCGAGTTCGGATTCGGCCGCGAGCCATCCCCGCGGATCGACATCCGTATGGAAATCTTTGCGCAATCCGTCGCGAAGGCTCTCGAGGTCCCAGTCTTCGTGAGGCACGTTGCGCGGTAAGTATTCATCGAGCAAACGTCCGACCACATCGGCCTGAATGCCGCGGATGGCGGGCGACAGATCGGCGGCGCCCATGATCTCGGTGCGCTGCTGGTAGATGACCTTTCGTTGATCGTTCGCGACGTCATCGAACAGCAATAATTGCTTACGGATGTCGAAGTTGTGCGACTCGACCTTACGCTGCGCGACCTCGATGCGTCGGCTCAGCATGCGACTCTCGATGACCTCGCCTTCTTTCATGCCAGCAGCCGAGAGCAGTCGCTTGGTGAAGTTCGGATCACCGAAAATACGCATCAGGTTGTCTTCCATCGACAGATAGAAGCGCGAGGAACCCGGATCGCCCTGACGGCCCGAACGACCGCGAAGCTGGTTGTCGATACGACGAGATTCGTGACGCTCAGTACCGATGATATGCAGGCCGCCTGCCGCTAGAACCTGCTCATGGCGCTGCTGCCAAGCCGTACGCACCGCCGCACGCTGCTCCTCGGTCGCGTCGACGGGTAGCGCATTCAACTCGGACTCGAGGCTGCCTCCGAGCACGATGTCGGTACCGCGACCGGCCATGTTGGTGGCGATGGTGACGGCACCCGGACGGCCTGCCTGCGCCACGATCTGCGCTTCGCGCTCGTGCTGCTTGGCGTTCAACACTTCGTGAGCGATGCCTTCTTTTTTGAGCACTCCGGAGATGAGCTCGGACGCTTCGATCGAAGTGGTGCCGACGAGAACGGGCTGCTGCTTCGCCACGCACTCGCGAATATCCTCGACGATGGCCTTGAACTTATCGGCTTGAGTGAGGTGCACGAGATCCGCCATATCCTTGCGGACCATCGGTCGGTGCGTCGGGATGACGTTCACCTCGAGGTTGTAGATCTGCAGGAACTCGGGCGCCTCGGTATCGGCGGTGCCGGTCATACCCGAGAGCTTGCGATAGATACGGAAATAGTTCTGGAAGGTGATCGAGGCGATGGTCTGGTTCTCTTCACGAACCCGCACGCCCTCTTTCGCTTCGACGGCCTGATGCAAGCCGTCAGACCAGCGACGGCCAGGCATGGTGCGGCCCGTGAATTCATCGACGATGATCACCTCGCCGCCCCGCACGATGTATTCGACATCGCGCTTGTAGAGCGCGTGGGCACGAAGCGCTGCATTGAGGTGATGCATCAAACGGATATTCGACGGATCGTAAAGACTCTCGCCTTCGCGAAGCATCCCGGCCTCGATCATGAGGGCCTCGACCTTCTCGTGGCCCGCCTCGGTCAGGTGAACTTGTCGCTGTTTCTCGTCCACCATGTAATCGCCCGACGGTTCGGGCTCGGTCTCTCCCGAAAGCATGTTTCCCGTTCGCGGCGGCGGACCCTCGGCGCGCTCGAGGCGCGGCACAAGCTTATTGATGGCGAGATAGGTATCCGTGCTTTCTTCGGCAGGACCCGAAATGATGAGCGGCGTACGCGCTTCGTCGATCAGGATCGAGTCCACTTCGTCGACGATGGCGTAGGCCAGCGATCGCTGGACACGATCCTCGAGACGGAAAGCGAGATTGTCGCGCAGATAATCGAAACCGAACTCGTTGTTGGTTCCGTAGGTGATGTCGCAGGCATAGGCCTCACGCTTTTCTGCGGAGGGTTGCTGACCTCGAATAACACCGACGGTGAGCCCGAGGAAGCGGTACACCGGACCCATCCAGTCCGCGTCGCGCTGAGCGAGGTATTCATTGACCGTGACGACGTGCACGCCCTCGCCCGTTAGCGCATTGAGGTAGGCGGGCAATGTTGCGACGAGCGTCTTACCCTCACCCGTACGCATTTCGGCGATGCGACCGCGATGCAAAGCGATACCGCCGAGAAACTGCACGTCGAAATGACGCAATCCGAGAGTTCGACGGGCGGCCTCGCGCACCACAGCGAAAGCCTCGGGCAGCAAGGCATCGAGTGTCTCGCCACTTTTCAGGCGGCTGCGGAACTCATCGGTCTTGGCTCGTAGTTGCTCGTCGGAGAGCGCCTGCAGCGCCGGCTCGAAGGCGTTGGCCGCACGGATCTCGCGCGACATGGCCTTGACCATCCGCTCGTTGCGGCTACCGAAAATACGCTGGAGGAAATTGAGCACCCGGGGAACCCCTAGACAGACGCCGGCTAAAAGTCCGGCATTTTACGTGGTTGGGGTACTGCCGGTCGAATTCAACCCCCGAGATAGGCGAGCGGGTTTACAGGAGTCCCGTTTCGCAGGACTTCGAAGTGGACGTGCGGTCCTGTCGAACGGCCCGTCGAGCCCATGACGGCCAAGCGCTGCCCGCGGGAGACCGTTTCGCCCTGGCGTACGAGAACCCTGGCGTTATGGGCATAACGCGTCACGTATCCGTCCCCGTGAGTGACGTCGACCACGTACCCGTAGTCCGGACGATAGCCTGCAAAGGTGACGACTCCGGCACCGACCGCGATGACGAGATCGCCTGCGTTGCCCGCGAAGTCGACTCCCCGATGGAAGCTGAACTCACCCGACAAGGGATCTTGTCGATTACCGAAACCAGAGGACAGAAAGCCTCGTTCCACGGGACGACCTTCGGGAAGAATCTGCTTGCGCAACTCGCGCTGCAGGATGATTTGCTCGAGCACGTTGAGCTGCGTGTCGCGCTGCACGAGTCGAGATTCGAAGTCGTCGATCATCGAGGAGAGCTCAGGCGCCCTGATGGGCATGCCAGCGCTTGTTCCTGGGCCTCCGACAGAAGGCGCCATGGAGAAATCGAACTCGTGCGAATCTACGTCGGCCATCTCGGCGAGGCGTTTACCGAGCGCATCGAGGCGGATGACGTGAGCGTTGAGCTGTCCGACCCGAGCCGACATGGCATCGATGCGTTCCTGAAGTCGAGCACGCAGTTCACCGATCTCCTGGTCATCAGAGGAGCTGAAGCGAGCGAGCAGCGATGAGGATTGACCGGATAGTCGGTCGGCCAGTCTGAAGCCGGCCAGGAACGACACACTCACCAATGCGACGAGCACAGCCGTACCGATCCCGATCACCCAGTATCCGGGCAGATCGAGACTGCGAACCTGCGCGGCGCGCTGACGCAGTACGACGAGTCTCATGGCTTCTCCCCCCGAACCAAAGTACCGGTGCCATAATCGGTGGACCGCGACTATGCCCAAACCACCCCACCGTCACAACCCGAACTCCCCCAAACTGGGGCAATCCTCAGCGGGTCGGCTGACCCCTGTTCGGCCAGGCAAGCCTCGGGAAATCAAAGACTTGCTAACGCGTTCGGGCCTCGCCCAGGCCGCTCAAAAATTTGAGGGGCAGCAACGAGATTGGCGCGATTTTTTTGCAGAAAAGCTAGAACCTGGCCTGCTCGAGGCCATCGTGCACTACGTCGAGCGGGACGGCACGCTCACGCTGCACGCGAGTTCCGCGTCCTGGGCGGCGAGACTGCGCTTCGCCTTGCCCGCTCTAACGGACGAGGCGAAGACTTTTCGCCCTGTCGTCAAAAAATTTGTGGTGAAGATTCAGCCCGTCGCAGCAAGCACGGGCGCGCGCACGTAAGAAATTGGCGCGTCTTCGGGGCGTTCGAACACGATCGCCTCCCAAGCCGACTCGTCTGCCAGCAAGGTTCGCAGCAATCGATTGTTGAGTCCGTGACCGGACTTGTACGCGGAAAATTCGCCGATGAGGCTGTGACCGAGCAGATAAAGATCACCGATCGCATCGAGAATTTTGTGCTTAACGAATTCGTCTTCGTAACGAAGTCCACCCTCGTTCAGCACCTTGGAGTCGTCGAGTACGATGGCGTTGTCGAGATTGCCGCCTAACGCGAGGTTACGCGCGCGCATCGATTCTAGATCACGCATAAACCCGAAAGTACGCGCGCGACTGATTTCTTTGAGAAACGACGTCGTGGAGAAATCCATGCTGGCACGCTGGCCGTGACGCTTGAAAATCGGATGATTGAACTCGATCTCGAAGTTGACCTTGAAGCCATCGAAGGGATCGAAGCGCGCCCACTTGTCGCCGTCCTCGACCTTTACCGACTTGCGAATACGAACGAAGCGCTTGGGGGTGCGCTGCTGCTCAAGACCCGCCGACTGCAACAAGAATACGAAGGGGCCCGCGCTGCCATCCATGATGGGAACCTCGGGACCACTGATCTCGACGAGCGCATTATCGATGCCGAGGCCGGCAAACGCAGACAGCAAATGTTCGACCGTCGACACGCGAACCTCACCCTTGACGAGCGAGGTGCCGAGAGTGGTTTCACCCACATTGCCGGCACGTGCCGGAATGTCGACGGGAACGGAAAGATCGGTTCGTCGGAAGACGATTCCCGTATCCGGAGCAGCCGGACGGATGGTCATGAGGATGCGCTTGCCCGTGTGTAGCCCCACACCGCTCGCGCGAATAACGTTTTTTAAAGTACGTTGACCGACCATCGTATCCCCCGACTGCCCCATGGCATGCCGCCTGAAGGCGGCATGCCGGGGGAGTCATCGAAGGCGGCGAGTGTACCCCAAACCGACCGTCAGTCCGCCTGCCGTCGCAGGAAGGCTGGGATATCGAGGATATCTTCAGCGGCCTCCGGCTCGTGACGAAGCCCATCGCCCGCCGCGGCTTTCAAGCGCTCGTAGGCCGGAACGTCGAGCTTGCTGTAGTCGGAAGAGACGACGACCGGTCGACGCCCCACTCGCGGCGCATCGAAGGCCGCACGCGCCGGTGCGGCCCGCACGCCACTCGAGCTTCCCGTGCCGCGCACGGCAGCCATCTGCGCCTGCGAGCGCGCGAGGCCGGTAGCCACTACCGTGACTCGCAACTCGTCGGTGAGCGACGGATCGATGACCGTACCCACGACGACCGTAGCGTCTTCGGAGGCGAACTCCTTGACGATGTTGCCGACCTGTTCGAACTCGCCGATACCGAGATCGAGACCCGCCGTCACGTTGACGAGAATGCCGCGAGCACCGGAGAGATTGACGTCCTCGAGGAGCGGCGAGGAGA
>JBIIHO010000005.1:0-15948 GCA_044235605.1 Steroidobacteraceae bacterium
CCAGTCGGCCGCCGAGGCCCGCAACGTCGGCACGATCGTGTCGGTCACGGACGGCATCTGCCGCATCCATGGCCTCGCCGACGTGCGCTACGGTGAAATGATCGAGTTCCCGGGCAATCTATTCGGACTTGCACTCAACCTCGAGCAAGACTCGGTGGGCGCGGTCGTGCTCGGCGATTACAAAACTTTGAAGGAAGGCGACACGGTCAAGACGACGGGCCGCATCCTCGAAGTGCCGGTGGGCCCGGAATTGCTGGGTCGCGTGGTCGATGCGCTCGGCAAGCCGATCGATGGTAAGGGCCCGCTCAAGACTTCACGCACTGCGCCGATCGAGCGCGTGGCGCCGGGCGTCATTTACCGTAAGTCGGTGAGCCAGCCGGTGCAGACCGGTTACAAGGCCATCGACTCGATGGTCCCGGTGGGTCGCGGACAGCGCGAGCTCATCATCGGCGACCGTCAGACCGGCAAGACCGCTTTAGCCGTCGACACGATCATCAACCAGAAGTCCTCCGGTATTAAGTGCATCTACGTCGCGATTGGCCAGAAGCAATCGTCGATCGCCAACGTGGTCGCCAAGCTCGAAGAAAACGGCGCGATGGATCACACCATCGTTGTGGCCGCTTCGGCCTCGACGCCCGCCGCCATGCAGTACCTCTCTGCCTATGCCGGTGTGACGATGGGCGAGTACTTCATGGACAACGGGCAAGACGCCCTCATCATTTACGACGATTTGTCGAAGCAGGCCGTGGCCTATCGTCAGATTTCATTGTTGCTGCGTCGTCCGCCGGGCCGCGAAGCGTTCCCTGGCGATGTGTTCTATCTCCACTCCCGTCTGCTCGAGCGCAGCGCTCGCGTGAACGAGGAGTATGTCGAGATGGTCACCAAGGGCGCGGTCAAAGGAAAGACCGGGTCGCTCACGGGTCTGCCCATCATCGAAACCCAGGCGGGTGACGTGACGGCGTTCGTGCCGACCAACGTCATCTCGATCACCGACGGACAGATCTTCCTCGAAACCGACCTCTTCAACGCGGGTATCCGTCCGGCCATGAACGCCGGTATCTCGGTGTCCCGCGTGGGTGGTGCTGCCCAGACCGACATCATCAAGAAGCTCGGCGGCGGTATCCGTCTCGCGCTCGCCCAGTACCGCGAGCTCGCGGCGTTCGCGCAGTTCGCATCCGATCTCGATGACGCGACGCGCAAGCAGCTCGAGCGTGGCGTACGCGTCACAGAAGTGATGAAGCAGAAGCAGTACGCGCCGATGTCGGTGGCCGAGATGGCGCTGACGATCTACGCCGTCAACAACGGCTACATGGACAAGGCTGATCGCAAGAAGGTCGTCGATTTCGAGGCAGCTCTGCAGGCGTTCGCAAAATCGGCCTACAAAGAGGCGCTCGACGCCATTAATGCCGAACCCGTGCTCAAGAAGCACGAGGGAACGCTCAAGAAGATCTGCGACGACTTCGCGGCGACTGGTACTTACTAAGGTCTTTGACGGACATGCCCGGCACAAAGGAAATACGCACCAAGATCGCGAGTGTCAAAAGCACTCAGAAGATCACCAAGGCCATGGAGATGGTCGCGGCGAGCAAGATGCGCCGCGCTCAAGATCGCATGCGCTTGTCGCGTCCCTATGCCGAGAAGATCCGCGTCGTGATCGGACATCTCAACAAGGCGAACCCCGACTATCGCCATCCGTTCCTGGTCGAGCGTGAGCCAAAATCGATCGGCATCATCGTTGTATCGAGCGACCGCGGTCTGTGCGGGGCGCTCAATGCGAACGTCTTCAAGAGCACGCTCACGCTAATGCGCGAGTGGCAGGAGAAGGGCGCCAACGTCAACCTCTGCTTGCTCGGCAACAAGGCAGCGGGATTCTTCCGACGTTTGGGTCTTCCTATCCTCGCGAGTGTGGGCGGTCTCGGTGATCGCCCGCATGTCAAAGATCTGCTCGGCTCGGTCAAGGTGATGCTCGACGCTTATCGAGGCGGCACCATCGATCGGCTGTTCATCGTCAACGCCCAGTTCGTCAACACGATGACCCAGAAGCCGACCGTGACCCAGTTGCTGCCGGTCGAGACGATCGACGCGGGCGACCTTCAGGAGCACTGGGACTACATCTACGAGCCGAACGCCGCCGAAATTCTTGATGCAGTGTTCATGCGCTACATCGAGTCACAGGTCTACCGCTCCGCGGTGGAGAGCGTGGCCTGCGAGATGTCCGCACGAATGGTTGCGATGAAAGCGGCCTCGGACAACGCGGGCAAACTCATCGGCGATCTGCAGCTCATGTACAACAAGGCGCGTCAGGCGGCGATTACCAAGGAACTCGCCGAGATCGTCGGCGGCGCGGCAGCGGTTTAATTTCAAAGAATTCAACGCATCAAGGCACAGGATATCGACATGGCAACCGGCAAGATTACCCAGATCATCGGCGCGGTCATCGACGTGGAATTTCCGCGCGAATCGATCCCGAAGGTCTACGAAGCGCTGAAGCTCAAGGACGTGGACCTCACCCTTGAGGTTCAGCAGCAGCTCGGCGATGGAATCGTCCGAACGATCGCGATGGGTGCCTCTGAAGGCCTCAAGCGTGGCCTCGAGGTTGAGGCCACCAACGCGCCGATCTCGGTTCCCGTCGGCAAGGCCACCCTCGGTCGCATCATGGACGTGCTCGGTACGCCGCAGGATAACCGCGGACCCGTCGCCTCCAAAGAAAAGTGGTCCATCCATCGCCCCGCGCCGGCGTACGACGAGCAGGCGGGCGGTCGCGACCTTCTCGTCACCGGTATCAAGGTCATCGACTTGCTCGTGCCGTTCGCGAAGGGCGGCAAGATCGGCCTCTTCGGCGGCGCCGGCGTCGGCAAGACCGTGAACATGCTCGAGCTCATCAACAATATCGCCAAGCAGTACAGCGGCTTGTCCGTGTTCGCCGGAGTCGGTGAGCGTACGCGTGAAGGTAACGACTTCTATCACGAGATGGCCGAGTCGGGCGTCATCGATCTCGAGAAGCTCGAGAACTCGAAAGTGGCGATGGTGTACGGCCAGATGAACGAGCCGCCGGGCAACCGCCTGCGTGTCGCGCTGACGGGTCTCACCATGGCCGAATACTTCCGCGATGAAGTGCGTGAGGACGGCGTGAAGGGCCGCGACGTGCTGTTCTTCGTCGACAACATCTACCGTTACACGCTTGCCGGTACCGAAGTGTCGGCGCTGCTCGGACGTATGCCCTCGGCCGTGGGTTATCAGCCGACGCTGGCCGAAGAAATGGGCGTGCTGCAGGAGCGCATCACCTCGACTAAGACGGGTTCGATCACCTCGATCCAGGCCGTGTACGTCCCTGCCGACGACCTCACCGATCCGTCGCCGGCGACCACCTTCGCCCACCTCGACGCCACCGTCGTATTGTCGCGTCAGATCGCGGCTCTCGGTATTTACCCGGCGGTCGATCCGCTCGATTCGACGAGCCGTCAGCTCGATCCGCTCGTGATCGGAGAAGAGCACTACAACACGGCTCGCAGCGTTCAGGCCGTGCTGCAACGCTACAAAGAATTGCAGGACATCATCGCAATCCTCGGCATGGACGAGCTCTCTGAAGAAGACAAGCTCACCGTGTTCCGCGCGCGCAAGATCCAGCGTTTCCTCTCGCAGCCGTTCAACGTCGCGAAAGTGTTTACCGGCCAGGATGGCAAAATCGTCCCGCTCAAGGAAACCATTCGCGGGTTCAAGGGCATTCTCTCCGGCGAGTACGATCACCTTCCCGAGCAGGCCTTCTACATGGTCGGCTCGATCGACGAAGTGGTCGAGAAGGCGAAGACGCTGCAGTAACGGAAGGCATTCATGGCCGCAGACAGCACCATCCATTGCGACATCGTCAGCGCCGAGGGCGAGATTTTCTCAGGCCCGGCCAAGATGGTGTTCGTTCCTGCAGCGCAGGGCGAGATCGGCATCGCGCCGCGTCACGCCCCACTGCTCACCCTGCTCAAGTCGGGTGAGGTGCGTGTTCAGACGCCCGACGGTCAGGAGCAGTTTTTCTTTGTTGGCGGCGGAGCACTCGAGGTTCAGCCCAAGAAAGTGACGGTTCTTGCCGATACTGCGATTCGCGCCAAGGACATGGACGAAGCTGCAGCGCTCGAAGCGAAGCAACGCGCTGAGGAGATCCTCAAGGGCAACATCGACAAGATTGAGCAGGCTGAAGCGCTCGCCGAACTTGTACGTGCCGTAGCGCAGATCAAGATGATCCAGAAGCTGCGCAAGATCAGAGCCTGAGGCGCAGTGATGTCGGCGCGTCGCGCGAGTACGACGTGAACATCGCGATCGTCATACTCGCGGCGGGGCAGGGTAAGCGGATGAAATCCGACTTGCCTAAAGTATTGCAGCCCTTGGCGGGCAAGCCGCTCCTCAAACACGTCATCGATACGGCGGTCACGCTAGATTCCACCTCTCTTCACGTAGTTTACGGCCACGGCGGTGATCGCGTTCGCGAGGCACTCGTTGATGCACCGGTGACGTCCTGGGTCCTACAGGCGGAACAACTCGGCACGGGTCACGCAGTTCAGCAGGCTTTGCCGTCGCTGCGAGACGACGAAATTGCCCTCGTGCTTTACGGCGACGTTCCCTTAGTACGTAGCGAGACGTTGCGCAGCCTGCTGTCGCTCGCAAGCCCCGAATCGATGGGGTTGCTCACGGTCATGCTCGAGGATCCGACCGGCTATGGTCGGGTACTTCGGGATACGACGGGGCGAGTAGTCGGCATCGTTGAGCAAAAAGACGCGACTGCCGAACAAAGAAACATCCGTGAAGGAAACACCGGGGTCATGGCGATCCCCGTCAAACATTTACGGGGTTGGTTGGGCCGATTGCGCAACGCAAACGCTCAGGGCGAGTACTATCTCACCGATATCATCGCCATGGCCGTGGCCGATGGCGTCAAGGTGACACCACTGCTTGCATCGAGCGTTGCGGAGGTTCTCGGCGTGAACGACAAACTGCAACTTGCCGAGCTCGAGGCGGAGAACCGTAAGATCCGAGCCCGTGATCTCATGCTCGCGGGTGTGACGCTCGTCGATCCGGCACGTATCGACGTGCGCGGTACGCTCGTTACGGGTCGAGACGTGTTCATTGACGTGAATGCCGTGTTCGAGGGCAATGTGACGCTCGGTGATCGCGTGCATGTCGGTCCCAACTGTGTACTCCGTGACTGCGATATCGAAGCGGACGTCCGCATTAATCCGAACTGCGTCATCGAAGAAGCGAGCGTCGGCGCAGGTTCCATCATCGGCCCCTTCGCACGTCTGCGACCGGGAGCGAAACTGTCGAACGACGTACACATCGGCAATTTTGTCGAAGTGAAGAATTCTTCGATGGACTCGGGCGCGAAAGCCAATCACCTCGCTTATGTCGGTGATGCCTCGGTGGGTGCTCGGGTCAACATCGGCGCCGGGACCATCATCGCGAACTACGACGGCGCCAACAAACACCAGACCGTGATCGGTGCCGATGCGCATACCGGGTCCAACTCCGTTCTCGTCGCCCCTATCACGATCGGTGAGGGCGCAACGGTGGGGGCGGGGTCGACGGTTACCAAGGCCGTTCCGGCGGGCAAGCTGACCGTAGCGCGAGCCAAGCAGGTCACACTCGAAGGCTGGAAGCGCCCGCAAAAGAAGCGCTGATACGAGGCGCTGATACGAGGCCCTGAAGGGCCCTGTTTCCACCCCTCAAAAGGTGCAAAATACTCGGGATCGCAGCATTGAGCGGTCATCAGGGAGGCTTTTCAATCCATGTGCGGAATCGTCGGCGCCATTGCTCAACGTGACATCGTCCCGATCCTAGTCGAGGGCCTCCGACGACTCGAGTACCGCGGCTATGACTCTGCCGGCGTCGCCGTACTCAATGGATCCGGAGAGCTGAAGCGCGTCCGAACCGTCGGCAAGGTTCAGATTCTGCAAGACGCCATCGATGCCTCGCCGACCCACGGTCCGATCGGTATTGCGCACACGCGTTGGGCGACTCATGGCGTGCCCTCTGAGCGTAATGCGCATCCGCATATTTCTGATGACGGTCTCGCGATCGTTCATAACGGCATCATCGAAAACCACGAGGCCCTTCGTGCCGAACTGAGCGCGTCGGGTTACAGGTTTACCTCCGATACCGACACTGAGGTTATCGCGCACCGCATTCACCACCATCTGAAAAAAGTTGGAACGCTGCTCGAGGCGGTGAGCCTCACGGTTGCGGAGCTCGAAGGCGCCTATGCGTTGGCCGTCGTCAGCGAGTCGGATCCCGAGCGCATCATTCTTGCTCGTGAGGGGTGCCCGGTCGTCATCGGTCTCGGAAAGAACGAGAATTTCGTCGCCTCCGATATCGCGGCACTCCTGCCGCAGACGCGCACCTTCGTCTTTCTCGAAGAGGGCGATGTCGCCGAAGTCACGCGAACCTCCGTCCGAATCGTCGACCGCAGCGGAAAGCCGGTAGAGCGCAAGCTTCATGAGAGTGAATTGTCCGCCGATGCTGCGAACAAGGGCCAATACGCCCACTTCATGCTCAAGGAAATTCACGAGCAACCCCGTGCTGTCGCCGATACCCTGCAAGAGCGTGTCGCCAATGGGCGCTTGCTCGAGGCCGCATTCGGTCCAGCAGCTACCGAAGTGTTTGCCAAGACCGAGGCTGTACATATCGTCGCCTGCGGTACGAGCTATCACGCGGGGTTTGTGGCGCGTTATCTGATCGAGCAACTCGCGAATATTCCCTGCAGCGTGGAAATCGCGAGCGAGTTCCGTTACCGCAGTCCGGTTGTGCCGAGAAACACGCTCTTCGTCACGATCTCCCAGTCCGGTGAGACTGCAGATACCCTCGCAGCGCTGAGACTCGCCAAGCAGGCGGGTTATCTGTCTTCGCTCGCTATCTGCAACGTGCCGGAGAGTTCGTTGGTACGCGAGTCCGAGCTCGTCATGCTCACGCGTGCGGGCCCCGAGATCGGCGTGGCCTCGACCAAGGCCTTTACGACACAGATCGCCGCGCTAGGTTTGTTGGTGGTGGCACTAGCAAAGTCGCATGGTGCGACGCCCGAGCAAGAGCGAACGCTCGTCACGCGACTCGTCGAACTTCCGGGCATGATCGAAAAAACCTTGGCTCTCGATCCCATCATCCAGGATCTCGCCAAGCGTTTCGTCGATAAACATCATGCGCTATTCCTCGGCCGCGGCACCATGTATCCGATCGCCATGGAAGGCTCTCTCAAGCTCAAAGAAATCTCTTATATCCACGCTGAGGCTTACGCTGCAGGCGAACTCAAGCACGGCCCGCTGGCGCTGGTGGATGACGACATGCCGGTCATCGCGGTGGCTCCGAACACCGATTTGCTCGAAAAGCTGAAGTCGAACCTCATGGAGGTGAAGGCGCGCGGAGGCGAACTCATCGTTTTCGCCGACCCAGAGTCTGGAATGAAATCTTCTGAGGGTGTCACGGTGATCACGATGCCGAAGCACGTGAGTTACATCCAGGCGCCAGTGGTCTACACCATTCCGCTGCAGATGCTGTCGTACCATGTGGCGACGGCGCGCGGCACTGACGTCGACAAGCCGCGCAATCTCGCAAAGTCCGTCACCGTCGAATGATCGTCAGATCGGTACGGCCTCGAGGTCGTACTCGTCCGAGCCTATGATCTTGACGCGGGCGAACTCGCCCACGGAAAGTTTTCCGCCGCGCTTCACTCGCACCACGCCGTCGATTTCCGGCGCGTCGCCGCGTGAGCGCGCCAGCGCAACGTTTCCTTCGATGCCGTCGACGAGCACTTGTTCTTCACGGCCGACTCGAGCGGCAAGTCGGGCGGTACTGATGCGCTGGGCCACTTCCATGAAGCGGGCCAAACGCTCTTCCTGAATGTCGGGGGCGACGTGCGGTGCGACGTCGTTGGCACGCGCACCTTCTACCGGCGAGTACTTGAAGGCACCCACTCGATCGAGCTGGGCCTCTTCGAGCCACGCCAGCAGTTCCGCAAACTCCGCCTCGGTCTCGCCCGGGAAACCTACGATGAACGTACTACGTAGCGTGAGGTCGGGGCATGTCGTACGCCATTGCTTGATACGCGCGAGGGTATTCTCCGCATGCGCGGGGCGCTTCATTCGCTTGAGCACCGTCGGGCTGCCGTGTTGGAAGGGGATGTCGAGGTAAGGAAGAATCTGTCCCGCCGCCATGAGATCGATGACCCCGTCGACATGCGGATACGGGTAGACGTAGTGCATCCGCACCCAAGCGCCGAGGCTGCTTAAACCGCGAGCAAGATCGATGAAGCGGGACTCGTAATCGCGCCCATTCCATTGACCCGGTGCATAACGCAGGTCGGAACCGTAGGCACTCGTGTCTTGGGAGATCACTAGCAATTCACGAACTCCGGCCTTCACGAGCCTCTCGGCTTCGCGCAGGACGTCATCTATGCGACGGCTCGCGAGCTTGCCGCGCAAGTCCGGGATGATGCAGAAGCTGCAGGTGTTATTGCAGCCTTCGGAAATTTTTAGATAAGCGTAGTGCCTCGGCGTCAGGCGAATGCCCTGTGGCGGAACGAGATCAACGAAAGGATCATGTTTCGGTGGTAAATGTTGATGGACGGCGGACAGTACGTCGTCATAGGCATGCGGACCCGTGATCTTGAGTACACGAGGATGTTTATCGAGGATGCGTTGCGGGTTCGCTCCGAGACAACCTGTGACGATGACTTTTCCGTTTTGCTCGAGCGCTTCGCCAATCGCATCGAGTGATTCGTCGATCGCAGAGTCGATGAATCCGCAGGTATTGACGACGACTAGATCGGCGGAGTCATAGTCGGCCGCGACCGCATAACCCTCTGCTCTCAATTGAGTGAGGATGCGCTCCGAATCGACGAGAGCTTTGGGGCAGCCGAGGCTGACGAATCCGACTTTGGGGTTTTTTCGAGACACACGTCATTTTACCGCTGCGTGGCCGTGCTTGTCCGCAGTCTGGACGATGTATCTGCCGTTCTTCTGATGACGTCTATCGCTGAGGCTCAATATGTCTCGTGAAAAACCTGAACATCGGCATCGTAGGTGGCGGCATCGGCGGGCTCTCCGCAGCACTCGCTTTACAGCGCGAGGGTTTTCGTCCCGTGGTGCTCGAGCAAGCGCCTGTTCTTTCCGAAGTGGGTGCAGGGCTCTCGTTGAGTCCGACTGCAGCGCACGCGCTCAATCATCTCGGGCTAGGCGAAGCTCTGCGCGCCAAGTCCTACCATCCTGAAGATCAGTGTGTTCGTCATTACAAAGATGGACGACCGCTAAACTGGATCAACCGCGGCCGAGCACTCATCGAAAAATACGGAGAGCGCTACTACCTCATTCACCGCGCCGACTTGCATGACACGCTCGCGGATGCTGTACGTGCCAATGACCCTACCGCAATCGAGCTCGATCGCCGATGTCATACCGTCTCACAAGACAGCAGTGGCGTTACGGTTACGCTAACCGATGGCAGCGAACGGAGATTCGACACGATCATCGGTGCCGATGGGTCACGGTCTGCCGTCAGGCACGAGATTTTCGGCCCTATCGAACCGCAGTACACGGGATACATCGCCTGGCGTGGCGTCGTCCCCATGGAGCGTGTTCCGCCCGAAATCCTGCAGCCGCCCTCCGGAATCTTTTTGGGTCCAGGACATTTGGTCAATCGATATCCGATTCGTGGAGGCAAGCTGCTCAATTTCGTGGCTTTTGCCGAGAGAAATGATTGGACTGAGGAAGGCTGGTCTATTCGGTCGACGGTCGATGAGCTTCTCAAAGAATTTGAGGGCTGGACCCCTATGGTGCGCCGTATCATGGAGCTCGTGCCGCCAGATCTGCTGTTCAAGTGGGGCCTATTCGATCGCGAACCCCTCAAAACCTGGACGAAAGGCAGAATCACACTGCTTGGCGATGCAGCTCATCCGATTCTGCCGTTCCTCGGTCATGGTGCCGTACTCGCGATTGAGGACGCTGTGGTACTCGCACGAGCAATCTCGGCGTCCGATCGCCTCGAAGAGGCCTTCGAACGTTACGAACGCGCCCGCATAGAGCGCGCCTCGTTCGTCGTACTCGAATCCCGAAAAGCCGGAAAAGTCTTCCATGCTCCCGATCCGGAGAAGTATTCGGAACGCACCAAGGGTCAGGCCGCAGACGAGGGGATAGGTCTTTTCTCCTACAACCCGGTCACTCAGTCGGTCTAACTTCGGTCATCCTGGGAAACTGTCGATTCCCGAAGCGGATTTTCGAACCCCGGTTTGCGCACGCGCCACGATGTTGCCGCTCGCCAAGTCGAGACAGGCGATCTCGCCAGAGAAAAAATTGCTCACGTGGACATACCCTCCGCGGGGTGTCCCAAGTGAAGCCCAGCCGAATGAACCGAACGAATAGCCTCGTATGAGCCGGCCGGCGTCATCCACAGCGTCTATCCCGCGACCGTTCACTACGAGTAAGCGACCAGCCTCGTCGAAGCCCACGTCAAAGAATATCCGCCCGGCTTGCTCGGGAGCGATGACGAGATCTGGCAATGGCTTTTGCGCGACGAGGTCCCAGCGCATGATGCGAGGGCCCGACTCCGAGGTGTAGATGAGGGTCCGTCCGTCGGGTGCGATGGCGCTCGACGTGAGACCCTGAAAGCCGCCCATGCCACCGTGAACAGGAGTCGCATGCTCACGCAGTAATTTTCCGGCTTTGGAAAACTCGAATAAGTGTCCGTCGCCGAAACGACGGGTGCCAGGCATGAAGGGCAGCGTAGTCCCCAAAGGAACCCGAGACTTTTCACCGACGAAATTTTCGCCGAGAAAGAATCGACCATCTTCGGCGAAAGTGATGTGGGCGAACGAGCGAGCGGGCGCTTTAAAATCATCCAACTGCCGTCCGTTTGGACTGAATCGAACAATCTTGTACGCAAACGAGTCGAACGCCCAGAGCGTTCGATCGGGCGCGAATTTCAAACCTTGAACGATGTGGGTCGTATCATCGAGCCAAATCGTATTTTTGAGCTGCAACGTGGCGTCGTAATGAAGTATTCGGCCACGGCCTCGATGGTCGTCCCGCGGATCGTTGAGCAACGTGCAGCCGACGACAACGTCGCCAGGCGCGAAGGGCAGAACGGCTGCACTTACCCCAGAGGCCGATAGGTCACGGATAAGCGTACCGAAAGGCAACGCACCGAGACCTGCAAGAACCTGACGACGAAGCACGAGAGAGGATTTATTTTTTGACATTATCCCAAGTGGACTTTGCACTCGAGGAGGGTGGCAGGCGGCCGCAGTGTAGCCCGGCATCGACCATCAACACTTCGCCGGTGACGACGCTGGCACCCTCGAGAAACCACACGAGCGTTTCAGCGATTTGCTCGGCAGTGGGGACGACTTGCAGCGGTACCATCGCCGCTGCATTGACGAGGAATGCCTGATACTGCTCCGGAGTCATCCCGCCCTGCAGCCACCGCGTCTGGATCGCACCCGGTGCCACCGCGTTGATCCGGATTTCCGGACCGAGCACCAACGAAAGAGACTGCGTAAGCATGTTGAGCGCCGCCTTGCTTGCAGCGTAGGCCATCGACGATGCGATTCCCGTGATCCCTCCGATCGAAGAATTGTTGACGATGGCGCCGCGACCTTGCTTTTTCATGTAAGGCGCAACGGCGCGAACCATCTGATATGCACCCACGACATTGACCTTATAGATCGCGAGAAAATCGTCCCCGGTAAGGCCATCGAGATTTTCATAGGGGTTGAATTTGGTCTTCGCAGCGTTGTTGATCAGGTAATCGATGCGACCCCACTTGTCGATGGCCGCCTTGGCCATGGCTTGGCACGCAGACTCTTCCGCAACGTCACCCTGAAACACCAAGGTTTCCGCGCCTCTCGCCTCGCATTGCTTTGCGGTGTCTCGAGCCTCAGCCTCGCTACGCGTGTAGTTGATGACGACGTTGCAGCCTCTATCGGCCAGCATAAGTGCGGCAGCAGCGCCGACGCCGGTGGCCGAGCCGGTGATGATGGCGACCTTGCGGGAAGAGGGCATGATGACTCCGAAATAGTCGAGGGATCCGAGCTCGATCATGCCGACTCGCCTGGCATCCGGGGAACCACTCGGAGCCGGCTGTCCGATGTAAGGTCAGTCGTTTCCGCCAACGGCTGACCCTATGGCCCCAGCCGGGGCCGGGCGGTTAGGCTGTGGCATCGCCAGGACCAACAGGTCGAACGGGGGCAATCATGGCATTCAAAGACATGCGCGAATTCCTCGCGCTGCTGGAGAGCGAAGGACAACTGAAGAACGTCGATGTGCCGCTCAACGGCCGTCGTGACACCAACGAACTGCAGGCCCTGATGAACTACGTCTGCAGCAAAGATGGTCCGGCACTCATGCTGAACAACGTCGATGCCATCAACACCAAGGACGTTCCCATCCTGTTCAATCCATTCGGCACGCGCGAGCGTACTGCGATGACCATCGGATTTCGCGACTGGCGCGAAGCCAAGCTACATCATTCCGAGGTTCTTGCTGATCCCGCTCGTTGGCATGCACCCAAGATTGTCGACAAGTCGAAAGCACCTTGCAAAGAGGTGATCATCAAGGGCGATGACGTATCGCTCGATAAGCAGATCCCGCATGTGTGGTTCGGTAAAGAAGGTCCGGCATACATTACGAACGCGATGACTTTCTCCAAAGATCCGGAGACCGGCGGACGCAACTGCGGCTGGTATCGATTTACCCAATTCCTGGATGCCACTCATCCTCAAGGGGGTAGCTACAAGCCGGAGCGCGCCAAAACAGACCTCGCGGCATTTTATTGGTGGAATCCGCCGTTCTCGGATATCGGACGCCATACTTTCAAAGCCTCTCAGATGGGTAAGCGTCTCGAGGTCGCGATCGCTGGTGTCTGTGATCCGGCGCTGCATCTCGCATCGGCCACAGGTGTTCCGTTTAACGTCGATGAAACCGCATTCGCTGGTGGTTTGCGCGGATCACCGGTCGAAATGGTCCGCTGTGAAACCGTCGATCTGGAAGTGCCGGCCAGTGCCGAGTGGGTGCTCGAGGGCGAGGTCATCACCGACGAACTCGAAGCGATCGGTTGGCACTCGAACCCTGTTGGCTACTACGACCGTGTTCAGGTATTCCCGATCGTCCGCATCAAATGCATCACCCATCGTAAGAAGCCCATCTGGCACGCCACCATGGAGATGGTGCCGCCTTTCGATCACAACTACATCGCCCTGCTACCGGTCGAAGGCGAAGTGCTCTCCGACCTTCGCAAAAAGATTCCTGAAGTGCATGACGTCGCCGTCACACCAAACATGTGTTACGTCGTGCAACTGTCGGTGGACGGCTGGCGTAAGCCTCATCCGAACTTTGGCAAATACGTTATCCATGCGGTGTGGGGCTCGGCGGGTCGATGGGGGCGAACGGCCAAACTCGTCATCGTCGTCGGTCCCGATGTCGATCCCTACGATCTCAAGCAGGTGGAATGGGCAATGATGACTCGCTGGCAGCCGGTCAAAGATTCGATCATCCAGCCTGATGGCATCCCCATGATTCTCGACCCCTCTTGCGAAAAGTCGCCGCAGTTCGGCGCCTTCCGTTCCGACCAAATGGGTATCGATGCGACGATCAAGATTCCGGAGCGCTTCTCTGAATATCCGGAAGTGTCGAAAGCAGATCCGGTACAAGTGGCAGAGATCGCGAAGAAACTCGCCGGTATCGTTTGAAGTCGTCTAGTGAACGCTTCGGAAGAGATTACTACCGGCGCTTCTACCGCGACGGCCGAACTTCCGTGACCTCGCGGGTCGAAATGACGGCCCGTGCCAACCTGATCGCCGCCTATACGCGGCACATCGGGTGTCCGGTATCGAGCATTCTAGATGCCGGTTGCGGGCTCGGTCTGATGCGAGAGCCCTTACTGCGCGCCTTGCCCGGCGCCACCTACGTCGGACTCGAGTACAGCGAATATCTTTGTGACCGCTACGGCTGGGTGCAAGGCAGCCTCGATTCATACCGACCACGAAAGCCTTTCGATCTCGTCGTATGTTTCGATGTTCTACAGTATCTCGATGACACGTCGGCCGAAAAAGCCATGCGTAACTTCGCGAGGCTTTGCCGCGGCGTGCTGTTCTTCAGTGCGTTGACTCGACGAGACTGGCGCGAGAATGCCGATCAGTCGCGTACCGATAGCGACGTGACCATGCGCACCGGCGCGTGGTATCGCAAGCGACTCGCCCAAAACTTCCGTCCGATCGGCGCGGGCTTTTGGATCCGCCGTGATGCGCCGCTCGTGACCTGGGAGCTTGAGTCCGCGGGCTGATCGATACGCGCACGAGTCTTAAAGCAGTGCGCCGGACGACTCGGGCTGATTGCCGCGCGCGATATTGCGCGGCTCGTGACCCTCTGGCGGAATCAACTTGTACACCACCGGCGTGACGAGTCGCGCGAGCAATGTCGAGGTAATAAGACCCCCGATGATCACCCAAGCCATGGGCGAATAAAGCCCGCTGTTCTGCGCCGCGAGCGGTAAAAGACCGCCAATCGCCGTTGCCGAGGTCAGCAAGATCGGCAGAAACCGAATCTCGCCCGCTTGTTCGATGGCTTCATCGAGTGGCACACCTTCTTCACGCAGTTGATTGGTGAAGTCCACGAGCAAGATCGAGTTTTTGATTTCGAT
Organism: Steroidobacteraceae bacterium; assembly: GCA_044235605.1. Taxonomy (GTDB): domain Bacteria; phylum Pseudomonadota; class Gammaproteobacteria; order Steroidobacterales; family Steroidobacteraceae; genus UBA964. The sequence goes on from JBIIHO010000005.1 coordinate 14,662, forward strand.
TCCGATCAAAGCGATGAATCCGATGCTCGCCGTGAAAGAGATGTCGTTATTCGTGATCAGTAACATCAACATGCCACCGAAGATTCCGAGTGGAACAACGGTCAGTACGATCAACGTCGACCGGAAGCTGCCGAACTCGAGAACCAGCACCGCGAAGATTCCGAAGAGCGCCACGATAATGGCGGTACCGATTCCACCGAATGCATCAGCACCCGCTTCCGCATCGCCGCCAAGTACATAGCGGTATCCGCGAGGCCATTCCATGTCGTCCAGTTGGCTCACGACCGCTGCGGTGATCTTGCCGGTGTTCTCCCCGCGCTGTACGTCCGAATTGATGGTCACTGCACGTTGACGGTCATATCGCGATATCAGAACGGGCGCGGGCTCAAACTCGATCGTTGCGATCTGCGACAGCGGTAAGGACTCACCCGTCACACTGATTACGCGCGCCGCCTCGACGGCTTCGAGTGTGGGACGCCCGTCGAGCGGTGTACGTACCACGATGGGATACTGCTCACCGTCCACATCCTTGTAGGTCCCTGCCGGAAGGCCTGAAATCGCAAGTCGCATAGCCCGGTCGATCTCTACGGCAGGGACTCCAAGCAAAGCGGCTTTCGCGGTATCTGCTTCGATCTTGATATTGGTTCGTGGAAACTTGAGGGGATTACGAACATCACGGGTTCCCGGTGTCTTTTCGATCAAGCGTTCGATCTTGCCCGCAAGCTCATCGAGTACTTCGATATCGGGTCCGACGATGCGCACGGCAATTGGGGCCGACACGGGCGGCCCGTTGACGAACTCACGCACTGAGATACGAGCGCCCGGATAGCCGTCGAGTCGTGAGCGCAGCTCATCAAGTTGCTTTGGTGTGCGTCGAGTGTCGTACTTATCGAGCACTACGAAGATCTCTGCGTAGGAAGATGTTTCGCTGCGCTGGATATGGTTGTAGTACACCTGAGGGTTGCCGCGGCCGACATTCGCGAAAACCGAACGCACACCCGCCAGCTTTCGTACCTCATCTTCGACGAATCGAGCGGCTTTGTCGGTCGCCGCGAAACTCGTGCCAGTCGGAGTCTCGACCTGGACCAAAAAGATCGGCGTGTCCGCCTTCGGAAAGAGGCTAGAACCGAGCACGGGAACGAGTAGGGCCGATAGCAGCAACGAACCACCGATGGCGGCCACTACAGTCGCTTTCGGGCGTGCAAGGCAGTAGTGAAGGGCCGGACGATAGTAGCGATGGATACCGTCCATAATTCTTTGGAGAAGGCGACTCGAGTGTCCGACTTC
>JBIIHO010000132.1:0-5103 GCA_044235605.1 Steroidobacteraceae bacterium
GCTCGTCGGGATCTGCCCGTCATGATCGCCGACGCCGCTTCGAGCGTACCCCCAACGACGTCAGAGGCGGCCTCGAACACACCCGGAAACGCGGGGGTGTCGCCCCCATCGAGATAACCAAAACCCGTCTGCGAGCGTTCGCGAAGAAAATCGACGTATTGCCGGGTGTGGAAGAGCTCGAGCTCCTCGAGCGTCGCCATACGCGTGTCCTCGACGTCGCAACGTCTCGCGAGGCCCCGGGCCTCGAACTCGCGGTAAAAGGCGGCGTGACGGTCCGGACCCCAAGGATGGCCGTTGCCGAAGCCGTAGCGGGCGAGCCGCTCACCGGCGATGACGAGCACTTCGGACATGACCCCCGCCTGCCCCGAACTTTCGATGCGCGGGAGCCTAGCACAGGCGATAATGCGGGCCCTTTTTTAAGCCTCCGGCGCCCCCACATACCTGATATGGCCCAGTACATTTACACGATGAACCGGGTGGGCAAGATCGTGCCCCCCAAGCGTCAGATCCTCCGCGACATCAGCCTGTCGTTCTTCCCGGGCGCCAAGATCGGCGTGCTCGGCCTGAACGGCTCGGGTAAGTCGACGCTGCTCAAAATCATGGCGGGGCTCGATACCAATATCGAGGGGGAGGCGCGCCCGCAGCCGAACATCAAGGTGGGCTACCTGCCGCAGGAGCCGGAGCTCGATCCGAAGAAGTCCGTGCGCGAAGAAGTCGTGCAGGGCATCGGCGGCATGTTCGCGAAAGTCGAGCGCTTCAACGCGATCAGCGAGAAGTTCGCCGAGCCGATGTCGGACGATGAGATGAACAAGCTCCTCGAGGAGCAGGCCAAGCTGCAGGACGAGATCGACGCCGCGGGCGGTTGGGAGCTCGATCGCAAACTCGAGATCGCCGCCGACGCGCTGCGTCTGCCGCCTTGGGACTCAAAGATTGAATTGCTCTCGGGCGGCGAAAAACGCCGCGTGGCGCTCTGCCGCCTGCTGCTCTCGCAGCCCGATATGTTGTTGCTTGATGAACCGACGAACCACCTCGACGCCGAGTCGATCGCCTGGCTCGAGAAATATCTCGAGGAGTATCCCTCGACCGTCATCGCGGTCACCCACGATCGATACTTCCTCGACAACGTGGCCGAGTGGATCCTAGAACTCGATCGCGGGCACGGTATTCCGTATCACGGCAACTATTCGTCGTGGCTCGAGCAAAAGGAAAAGCGTCTCGCCCAGGAAGAGCGCGAGCGCGAAGCGCTTCGCAAGACCCTCGAGCGCGAGCTCGAGTGGGTGCGACAAAACCCGAAAGCGCGCCAGGCCAAGAGCAAGGCGCGTATGCAGCGCTATGAAGAGCTGGCCTCGCGCGAGTTCCAGGAGCGCAACGAGACCAATGAAATCTACATTCCGCCGGGCGAGCGCTTGGGCGATCTCGTGATCGAGGCGAAGGGGCTGCGCAAGTCGTTTGGTGATCGGTTGCTGATCGACAACCTCAATTTCAATCTGCCGCCGGGCGGCATCGTCGGCATCATCGGCCCGAACGGCGCCGGCAAGACCACCCTCTTCCGCATGCTCACGGGCGCCGAGAAGCCCGATGCCGGCGAGATCCGCATCGGCCCCTCGGTGAAACTCTCGTATGTCGATCAGTCGCGTCAGGCGCTCAACGACAAGAACTCCGTGTGGCAGGAAATCTCGAACGAACTCGACCTCATCAAGGTCGGTAACTACGAGACGCCGTCGCGCGGCTACGTCGGTCGCTTCAACTTCAAGGGCACGCAGCAGCAACAGCTGATTGGCGAGCTCTCAGGCGGTGAGCGCAATCGCGTGCATCTGGCCAAAGTATTGAAGTCGGGAGGCAACGTACTGCTGCTCGACGAACCGACCAACGACCTCGACGTTGAAACCCTGCGCGCGCTCGAAGAAGGCTTGCTCGCCTACCCCGGCTGCGCCGTCGTGATCTCACACGATCGCTGGTTCCTCGACCGCATCGCGACCCACATCCTCGCCTTCGAAGGCAACTCCGAGGTCGTGTGGTTCGAAGGGAACTATCAGGAGTACGTCGAGGACTACCGCAAGCGCCGTGGCGAGGATGCCAACCAGCCGCACCGCATTCGGTATAAGCCGCTGACGCGTTAACCTGACGTCCGGGGCTTCTGAGCGCGAAGCCATCCGGTGATCGAGTAGCGCTCACAAATCGCCAGCACAAAAAAAATCGGCCCCTTTCGGGGCCGATCTTTTTTCACTTTCGTGACCTACGGCTTCAGAAGCGGTACTTGACCGAAGCGTAGTAGAAGCGACCGATCGGATCGTAGGTGTTGATGTCGGCACTCTGGTTACCTTCACCAGCGATGAACGGCGGGAACTTGTTACCCACGTTGTTCACGCCCACGTCGATCGAGGTGCCCGAAGCTACGCCTTCCGAGAAGTTGTAGCCAAAGCGCAGATCGAACGCTTGGTAAGAATCAACACTGGGCTCACCCGGGGTGACCACGTCCGTCACAGAGGGGATGAACGTTGCATTGATGCCGGCGGTGAAGCCGTTGTAGCGCCAGCCGAACTGGGCGAAGGCGCGCCAGCGCGGGAACACTGACGACCCCGAGAACGTACCGGAGTAATCGAACGGCGCGGTCGTCGGCAACGACTGGATGAAGTAGTCGTTGATGTACGACGTGGTGAGCTGGCCGGAGAACGTTCCACGGCCTTCCACCTCTCGCGAGTAGGAGACACGGAGGTCCGCACCCGACTGCCAGAAGCCCGCCACGTTGACGATCGAGTTGCTGATCCACACCGAGTCCGACGGACGGCTCGACAGCTGACCCGGGCCGGTAACCGGCGTGCCGGTACCGAAGTAGGTCTCACCAGCCGCGCTGACGCCGAAGCGGACGAGCGAGGCGTACGGCGACGCCGTTCCGAGGGCTTCAACCGAGCTGACAATCAGCGACGAAGAGATGCTGCTGATCAGGTTCTCTTCTTGGATGTCGTACCAGTCGAGACCCACGTTGAGGCCTTCAAGCGCGCCCGACGGGGCCCACTCAAAGCCTACCGACCAGTTCTCCGAGGTCGACGACTCGAGGTCCGGGTTCGAACCGCTCTGCGAGCGGTACTGACGCGAACCGGTCTGGACGTTCGTGTTCACACCCTGCGCGTTGTACGCAAAGATGTTGATGCTCGCCGTGAAGCCCTGCGACAGCGGACCCGTCAGGTCATACAACGACGGGGCAGTGAAGGACTTCGAGTACGAACCACGGAACGCGAACTGATCGTCGATCGGCTGCCAGAGGAAGCTGAACTTCGGAACGAACGGATCCTTATCGACCTTGTCGTAGATTTCCTGACGGCCCGCGAGGGAAACCTCGAGGCTGTGGAAGCCCGGAACCTCGTACGAGGGCGAGAACACCGGCAGACGGACTTCGGCGAAGTACGCCTGGGTCTTCTGCTTGGCGGCGTACGGCAAGCGCGGAGTGGCCTGGAGCCAACCGCCGACCTGGTCGTTACGATCGTTGACGAAGTCGAGAGTCTCTTCGCGGGTGTCAGCACCGAGAGCGACCGAGACAGCGCCAGCCGGCAGGTCGAACAACTCGCCGTACACGCGTACGTCGGCACCGTTCAGAGTGCTTTCGTAGTCGCGATACTGCGTACCGAGCATCCCTTCGATCACGCCAGCGGCCTGCTGACGGGCGAACGGGTTGAAGGTACCGGCATTGACCGCAGCCGTGTAGGCCGCGGCATCAATCAGATTTTTGTTCTGATAGTTGCTGACGGTACGGTTGAAGTTCGTTGCGATTTCGTACTTCCAGGTACCGACGAGATCGCCACGAACGCCGACGACCGCACGGGTCGCGTTGTTGGTGGTGTCGTAAATACGCGGGAACTGCACGAAGCGGTTACGAGCGGTGACCGTGACGGCGAACGGGTTGTTGGCGTTTGTACCAGTTACGTTTCCGGCCACCGGCTGGGCGTTGAGGATCGAAACGGTGTTCGTCGTCGTGTAAAGGAAGTCCGCGAACAACGAGGTGCTCTCGTTGATGTCGTGGTTGACCGCCGCAGTGAAGCTGCGACGCTCGGCCTCGATCAACAGGGTCGGATAGCTCGCGAGGTCAAAGAACTGCGAAGCGCCCGTCTGGTTAAGCGGACCCTGGTAGACACCCTGAGCAACGAGCTGCGCAGGCGTCAAATCGACGTTTCGCGGCGGCGCGTTCACGCTCGGGTTGAGGTAGTACCAATCGTTACCGATGTTGACCACACCGGCATAGGTCGGCGAGCGGAAGAGGCCCACGGCGAACGGACGATCCTTCTGAATGAGCGGATCGCTGTGCTTGTACTCGGTCGAGATCGTGAGGCTCGTGTTGCCAAACGAAGCGCCGGCCACACCGTAGTAGCTCAATTCGGAGTAGTCTCCGTCGTTGTTGCTCGTGCCGTAGCGCGTGCCAACTTCAACGCCTTCAAAATTGGTCTTCATGATGAGGTTGACCACACCACCGACCGCGTCCGAACCGTAGGTCGCCGAGGCGCCGTCCGAGAGGATCTCGATGCGCTCGACAGCCGAAATCGGGATCAAGCTGACGTCGACGAAGTTGGAACCACCGCTCGCGACGACCGGGTTCACGGCGGCGCGACGGCCGTTGATGAGCACCAGCGTGGCGCGGTTACGCAGCGAAACGCTCGAACCACCATTCGTCGAGCCCGACGAGATGTTGCCGTTATCGGAGCCGATGTTGTTGGCGCCGTAGAAGAAGGGGTTGGCTTTGGTCAGCACGTCGAGCAAGTCCGTACCGACGCCAGTGGCTTCGATATCGGCAGCCGTCACAACCGTGACCGGTACGCCCGGGGTGTTGAGTTCCATCGGAATGAACGAACCCGTGACCACGACGGTCTGTAGTTCGTCTTCCTTGCTCTTGGTGTCCGAAGACTGTTGGGCGCTTGCAACCGTGACGCCGAAGGCGACACTGGCGACAAGAATTGACCGCAACGTTGCGTCGATTAGCTTGTTCCGCATGTGACTTTTTTTCCTCAATTTTGAAGACCAAAGCGGGAGAGCCCGCACTTGCCCTCCGAATTTATTCGAAATTCACCTAACCGTAAACTTAGTTCTCAAAATTTGTATCAAAAAGAACTTTTG
>JBIIHO010000133.1:0-5081 GCA_044235605.1 Steroidobacteraceae bacterium
CGGCGCGTTCCCCTATCAGGCCAACGACGCCGTACTGCATACCGACCGACGCATGTTGCCGCGCTCGCCGCTCGCGCGCGCAGCTTGGAACTATCACTTGCTTGATCCCGACAGCGGCCAAGTCGCACTGACCTACGACATGAATATTCTTCAGGCCATCGAGGCTGAAGAAATCTTTATGGTGACGCTCAACCGCGAGGCCCATATCGACCCATCAAAGATATTGGGTCGCTACACTTATCATCATCCCGTCTACACGCCGCAGGCCGTCGCCGCACAAGCGCAGCGACACCTCGTGAGCGGCATCAATCGCACCCATTACTGCGGTGCCTATTGGCGCTACGGATTCCACGAGGACGGCGTGGTGAGTGGTCTCTGGGCGGTTGAAGACTTCGCAAGAGCCACGGGCACGGCACCGCCGCCCCCGCCCATCACCGAACCCGTGCGCCGAAGCCTCCGAGACTCTGCACGATGACGGCTAGTGCCCTCTATATCGGGCATATTCGCCATCGCCGCTTTGGTCCGCGGCGCAATGATTTTCGATATCGGATCTACCTCACCTACCTCGACCTCTCGGAGCTCGAAACGATTTTTTCGAGTCGCTGGTTCTGGTCCGTGAGACGACCAGCACTCGCGAGGTTTCGTCGTGCCGATTTTTTAGGCGACCCCGCTATCCCCCTCGATACCGCCGTACGCGATCGAGTCGAAGCCGAGACCGGCCGCAGGCCGCAAGGTCCGATCCGGCTGCTCACCCACATCCGGCAGTTCGGCTACAACTTCAATCCGGTGAGCTTTTATTACGTCTTTGACTCGACTGGAAACCGCCTCGAAACCGTGATCGCCGAGATCACCAACACACCCTGGGACGAGCGTCACGCCTACGTGCTCGGCGTAGACCAAGCGGAACGGGTCGGGGCTCAGGTGCTGCGCTGGCAGTTCGACAAGCAGTTCCACGTCTCACCGTTCCTGCCCATGGATATGCGGTATGACTGGCGCTTTAGCGAGCCCGGCGACACACTGTCGGTCCATATGGAAAATTGGAAGGACGGACAGTCGCAATTTGATGCGACCCTCACGCTGCGACGTGAGCCGATCACCGGCTATTCGCTCGCGCGGGCGCTCGCTGCGTTTCCGCTCATCACCTTCAAAGTGAGCGCGCTCATTTACTGGCAGGCACTCGTGTTGTTGATCAAGCGCACGCCGTTCTTCACCCATCCGGACAAAATCACGAGCTGAGTCGTACGCATGAACGAGCGGACCCAGAAACCCAGCATCATTCCGAGCCTTCCCAACCTGGGAGCGGCAGATCGACCTTCGGCACTCGCCACCCTGGCTCGAAGACTGCTACTCAGTCAATTCGCAGCACTTCGCGAGGGCGAACTCAACATCGTCGAATGGGATGGATCGCGCCATCGATTTGGCTCGCGTACGCCACGGCTCGATGTGTCGGTGACGCTGCATATCGACCACCCTCAGCTCTACGCTGATGCCGCCTTCGGCGGCACCGTCGGAGCGGGAGAGGCCTACATTCGTGGCCTCTGGCGCTGCGACGACCTCACGGGACTCGTACGCATCTTCGTCGCGAATCGTGAAGTCATGAACGGCATGGACAGCCGCTGGGCACTCCTCAGCCGACCCGTGCTCAAAGCATTTCATTTTCTCAACCGTAACAGTAAATCCGGTAGCGCCCGCAATATCTCGGCGCACTACGATCTCGGTAATGCGCTTTACGAGCTCATGCTCGATCCGACGATGGCGTATTCCTGCGGTATTTTTGAGAGCGAGCAGGCCACGCTTGAAGAAGCCTCGATCGCCAAGTTCGAAGCGATCTGTCGCAAGCTGCAACTGAAGCCCGAAGATCACGTCGTCGAAATCGGCACAGGCTGGGGAGGTCTCGCGATCCATGCCGCCTCGAAGTACGGTTGCCACGTCACGACTACCACCATCTCTCGCGAGCAACACGATTACGCCAAAGAAAAGATTGCGCGCGCAGGTCTCGAAGGCCGCATCACGCTCTTGCTCGAAGACTATCGAGATCTCAAGGGTCGATACGACAAGGCCATATCGATCGAGATGATCGAAGCCGTCGGCGCGAACTACCTCGATACCTATCTCGCCAAATGCTCATCGCTCCTCGCCCCGCATGGCGCAATGCTGCTGCAGGCGATCACGATCCAGGATCAGTTTTACGAGCAAGCGAGAAAGTCGGTCGATTACATTCAGCGCTTCATTTTTCCAGGTAGTTTCATTCCGAGTGTCGAGGCCATCAGCCGCTCGTTGACTCGGGCGACCGATCTCAAGATCTTCAACCTCGAAGATATCGGTCCGCACTACGCGCGCACCCTGCGCGAGTGGCGCCGCAACTTCTTCGAACACCTGCCGAAGGTGCGCGCGCTCGGCTATCCCGACTCCTTCGTGAGACTCTGGGAGTTCTATCTGTGTTACTGCGAGGGTGGCTACGCTGAGCGGCAATTGGGCGACGTACAGTTGTTGTTGACCAAGCCCGGCTGTCGTCTGCCGCCGGTGGCGTACGCCCGATGATGCCTGGCGGAGCAGGCTCGCCGCTGCAGCAACTCATCGCGCAGTTCGGCAGCTCGGTCATCGTTACCGATCCGGCCCAACTCGCCGTCGCTAACGTCGATCATCGCAAACTCTACGAAGGTAAGGCGCTCGCCCTCGCCTTACCCCGAAGCACCACCGAAGTCTCGAAGCTGCTCGCCTTCTGTAATGCACTGCGTATCGGTGTCGTCCCGCAGGGTGGAAATACCAGCTATTGCGGCGGTACGGCGCCCGACGCCTCGGGCACTCAGCTCGCGCTGTCGATGCGTCGGCTGAACACGATCCGTAACGTGAACTCGATCAATGATTCGATGGTCGTTGAAGCGGGCTGTATCTTGGCCGACGTACAACGCGCGGCGAACGAAGCCGGACGTTTTTTTCCACTCAGCCTCGGCGCCGAAGGCAGTTGCCAGATTGGTGGCAATCTCTCCACCAACGCCGGCGGCGTGAACGTCGTGCGTTACGGGATGGCGCGCGATCTCGTCCTCGGACTCGAAGTGGTGCTTGCCGATGGACGAGTGCTCTCGACGCTGCAAACCTTGCGCAAAGACAATACGGGCTACGACTTGCGCAACCTCTTTATTGGCGCCGAAGGCACCCTAGGCGTGATCACTGCCGCGAGTCTCAAACTTTTCCCGGCCCCTCGCAGCGTGGCGACAGCATTCGTGGCTGTACCGACCCCCGCGTCGGCGGTATCGCTACTCGGCGCGCTCCGCGAACATTGCGGCGATCTCGTCTCGTCTTTCGAGCTGATCCCGGCTGTCGCGATCGATCTCGTGCTTAAGCATCTACCGGATAGCCGATCGCCTCTCGAGGGCGCCTCACCCTGGTACGTACTCTGCGAGATCACGAGCGCCATGGCTAACGAGCCACTTTCCGAGCGCCTCGAAGGGGCGCTGGCGAACGCACTTGAAGCCGGTCTCATCACCGACGCCGCGATGGCACAAAACGAGCGAGAGCGACAGAGTTTCTGGTTTATACGCGAGCATATTCCCGAGGCGCAGCGTCGCGATGGACCCAGCATCAAACACGACATCTCATTGCCTCTCGATCGCCTCGCCGAGTTCATCTCCTGCACCAGCGACTGGTTGCGCGAGCAAATCCCGGAAGGCTTTCTCGTCTGCTACGGCCACGTAGGCGATGGCAATCTACATTTCAACATCAACCAATCGTCCAACGCCGCGGGAGCGAGCACGTTGCTCGCCCGCCAGGACGAGATACGTCGGGTCATCCATGATCGTGTACACGAACTCGGCGGAAGCTTCAGTGCCGAGCACGGTATCGGGCGCCATAAAGTCGAGGAACTCGAGCGCTACGCCACGCCGCTCGAACTCGAACTCATGCGAGCGATCAAACGCGCTTTCGATCCGAATGGCATCATGAACCCGGGCAAAGTACTACGTACGGTGAGTGTCGTGCGATGAGCGGACGCTGTATCGGCGGCTTACATGAAGTGTGTGTCGGCGTGCCAGACCTCGAGGTCGCCGCTGCGGATTTCGCCGCATATGGCTGTCGACCCGCCGAGTCGGGTGCGCTCGATGCCGAGAGTGCTCGCGCGCTCTACGGCGTCGACTCGGCCGTTCGATCGCTGCGCCTCTCGCACCAACAGTCTGATCATGGTCTCGTGAGACTCATGCAATGGGATCGACCCATCAACGACGGTCTCGGTCTCGGCGACAACCTGCGCTGTGTGGGGTCGCGCTGGGGCGTTCGCGTGACGGCAAGCGCGTTCAATATTTTGAATCATGCCGAGCGTGCGCGTCAGGCGGGCAGCCCCCTCACCCTCATCGAACCCCTGCTCGCGGTCATCGGCGAAGTCAGTGGTACAGGTGCCGCACGGCCTTTCCGCGATCCAGTGGTCGGAGTTCGCGAAATGGTTCTCTTACAGCCCCATTATCGACAGGTTTTCTTTGAGCGATTCGGCTACGAAAGCCCGCTTTACGGACAAATCGACACGACGAGCTTGTTGCTAACCAGCCAGCACACCCACTTCGGACTCATGATCGCGAGCGATGATCCGCGGATCTTCGATTTTTACGACAGCGTGCTCGGCATCAAGCGCATGCTCGACGAAGTAACGCCTTACGAGAACGCCACCGGCTCTCGCCGCATCTTCGGGCTCGAGCCCGGCGAAGGCTTTCACATGGTCGACTTCGACGATCCCGCTTCGGGACATACGCTAGGCGAACGTCGCTCCGGCAAGCTCAAGTGCGTGCGGTTTTCCGCCTCAGCGAAGATTGATCGCAAGCTCGATCGATCTCGCGCCGGCTGTCTCGGCTATAGTCTCTACTGTTGGCGCGTCGACGACATCGATGCGATGTGGAAGAAAGTCGGTGCCAGCGAAGCCTCGGGACTCACGCCTGTCCGACAAGACGAGTTCGGCCGTCGAAGCTTCTCTTTCTTCGCACCCGACGGCTACCACTGGATGCTGTTGCAAGCTTGAGATCACACCCTCGACAGACGTCGAGGGACGCCCTCAGCGTCGTGCGCTCTCGACTTCGATGTACCGGATGAGCGCCGCC
>JBIIHO010000134.1:0-5080 GCA_044235605.1 Steroidobacteraceae bacterium
GGCGCGGTGCTTGACGGCTTGACGGGCGGCTTTTTCGGCAGACTTGGTATTGGCCACGGATGATGCTCGGGGTCGTAAAAAGGCGCGTATTTTCGGGGTGTGACGGGGGGTTGTCAACGCTAAAGAAGGGCGGCTCCGGTATAGTTCGTCCGCGGGTCCCCCCACACGGCAGTCATGAGTCGCGCGATTTTCAAGAGCACCTCGGTGGTGGGCCTCACCACTTTGCTGTCCCGGGTCACCGGGTTGCTGCGCGACATGGTCTATTCGCAGACCTTCGGTGCGGGAACGCTGATGGACGCGTTCTTGGTCGCCTTCAAGATCCCGAATTTCCTCCGCCGCCTGTTTGCCGAGGGCGCGTTCTCCCAGTCCTTCGTCCCCGTGATCTCCGAGTACAAAGTGCGTCGTGAGCAGGGCGAAGTGCGCGAGCTCGTGGCTGGGGTCGCCGGTACGCTCGGGGGCGTGTTACTCGTCGTGACGGCGATCGGAGTCTTGGCCGCTCCGCTCATCATCCTGCTCTTTGCGCCAGGCTTCACGCAGGAGGCGGGGAAGTACGAGCTCGCAGTCGAGATGCTGCGTTGGACGTTCCCCTATCTTTTCTTCATATCTTTGACCGCGCTCTTCAGTGGCGTGCTCAACAGTTACGGTCGCTTCGCCGTGCCGGCCTTCACGCAAGTAGTGATGAATCTCGTGATGATCATCTTCGCCGTCGTGATCGCAGCGAACTCCGACAATCCGGGTGTGACGCTCGCCATCGGCGTATTCGTCGCGGGTGTGGCGCAAGTAGTGTTCCAGTTGCCGTCGGTCGCGCGACTTGGTTTGTTGTCGATGCCGCGCTGGAGGCCCGCAGCCGAGGGCGTGCGTCGTATCGGCAAATTGATGATCCCGGGAATCTTCGGCTCGTCGATGGCGCAGGTGAGTCTGCTGCTCGACACGCTCATCGCGTCATTCCTCGTGACGGGCAGCATTGCTTGGCTCTACTACGCCGATCGCTTGATGGAGTTCGCGCTCGGTGTGTTCAGTATCGCGCTCGCCACGGTGATTTTGCCGCGACTCTCAGCGCAGCATGCGGCCGGTGACGCCGCTCGATTCTCGGCCACGCTCGACTGGTCGTTACGCCTCGTGCTCGTTATCGTGACCCCGGCGACGGTCGGCTTGCTCGTGCTCGCCGGTCCGATCACCGCGACCATCTTCGGCTATGGGCAATTCTCCGATCAGGACGTACTCATGACCCAGTACGGCCTGATGGCGTATTCCTGGGGACTCATCGGTTTTAGTCTCGTCAAAGTGCTCGCACCCGGTTACTTCGCCCGCCAGGACACCAAAACGCCGGTCCGTGTCGGACTCATCGCGTTAGCCGTCAACATGGGGTTCAACTTGCTCGTGGTGTTGCCTGCGCACTTTGCCGGATTTGCAACGCCCTTCGTGCTGCTCGCCACTTCGACCTGTCTCTCCGCGGCGCTCAACAGTTTTCTGCTCTGGCGTGGGCTGCGACGCGAGGGCGTGTACCGCCCGTCATCAGGGTGGACGGCGTTAGGGCTTCGCGTCCTGATCGCCAATTCGTTGATGGCGGCTGTGCTCTGGGCGGTGAGTCCCGCGCTCAATGATTGGCTCGATGCATCGCCGCTCGATCGTGCGACGTTGTTGTCGGGTTGCATCGTCTCGGGCGTGGTGACCTATGGCCTCACACTCGCGTTGCTCGGGTTGCGCCCGGCACATCTGCGAGGGGCGTGATGTCGGTGCGACCGTCGCTTAGGCTGCTGCGCGGCACGCGCGTCGTGCCTAAAGATCTACGCGGCGGTATTGTCACGATCGGTAGTTTCGATGGTGTGCATCGTGGGCATCAGACCTTGATCGCACGCACGCTCGAACGCGCGCGGGCAGAGGGTCGGCCCGCGCTCATCGTGAGCTTCGAACCGATGCCGCGGGAGTTTTTATCTCCTGATACCGCACCGGCACGCCTCACCAATTTCCGTGAGCGTTGGCGCCTCTTCGAGCAGGCGGGGCTCGATGCTTTCGTGCTTCTGCGCTTCGATGACGCCTTGCGACAACTGTCGGGTGAGGCCTTCCTGAAGCTGCTGACCGAAGATCTCGGGGTCGCCGGCATCGTGGTGGGACACGATTTCCGTTTCGGTCGTCACGGAGAGGCCGATGCTGCTTTCTTAAAGAGGGCGAGCGAGCAGGGCACGTTCTCGGTCGAGGTGATCGAGCCCGTGCGTCTCGAAGGTGAGCGCGTCAGCAGCTCGGAACTGCGAGCGGCCCTCTCGGCGCGTGATCTGTCCCGGGCGGCTCGACTGCTCGGTCGGCCGTACACGATGCGGGGTCGAGTGGTGGCCGGGCAGCAACTTGGCCGCACGCTCGGCTTCCCTACGGCTAACATTCGCGTTCGGCGGCGCCGACTTCCGCTCCACGGGGTCTTCGCCGTGCGGGTACACGGCATCGCCGGCGTCGCTCTTGGAGGCGTGGCGAGTCTCGGCACGCGTCCGACGGTCGGGGGCGTCGAGCCGCTGCTCGAGACCTTCGTGTTCGACTTTTCGGGCGACCTATACGGTCGCGAGCTCGAAATCGAGTTCGTCGCCCACCTGCGCGACGAGTTACGGTTCGAGAGTGTCGAGTTGATGGTGATACAGATGCAGGTCGATGCGCGAACAGCGCGTGAATGGGTGAAAGAGCAGTGACGGATTACAAGCAGACGGTCAATCTTCCGCAGACGGACTTCCCCATGAAGGCCGATCTCGCTACGCGCGAGCCGACCTTCGTCGAGCGTTGGCAAACCCGCGACACCTACGGCGAACTGCGACGAGTTGCCAAGGGGCGTCCGCGTTTCGTGTTGCACGATGGTCCGCCGTACGCCAACGGCAGCATCCATATCGGCCACGCGCTCAACAAAATATTGAAGGACATCATCGTCAAGTCGCGCTCGCTCGACGGGTTCGATGCGCCGTATATCCCGGGCTGGGACTGCCACGGCCTACCCATCGAGCTCGCGGTAGAGAAAAAGCACGGACGTCCGGGTCAAAAGCTCGACGTCAATGCGTTCCGCGCGGCCTGCCGTGCGTTCGCAGCCGAACAGATCGAACTTCAGCGCGCCGACTTCAAGCGACTCGGTGTGCTCGGCGATTGGGATCGACCCTATCGCACCATGGATCCGGCGTACGAGGCCGAACAAATGCGGGCCTTTGGCCGCATCGTGAAAAACGGGCACCTCTATAAAGGCGCAAAGCCCGTGCACTGGTGCCTCGATTGCCGCTCGGCACTCGCCGAAGCCGAAGTCGAATACGAAGACAAAACTTCGCCGGCGATCGACGTGGCATTCAAAGTGGTCGATGTTGACGACTTACGTGCGCGTATCGGTTTGCGTCCAGGCGAAAAGATGACCGAAGGTTTACGTCCGGCGCTCGTGATCTGGACGACAACCCCTTGGACGCTTCCGGCGAACGAGGCCGTCACAGTGGGTCCCGATCTCGATTACGCCCTCGTGCATATACCCGCGCAGGGCGATTTCCCGTCGCGGCTCGTCTTGCTCGCCGTCGATCTACTCTCCGCCATCGCCGCACGCTATGGCATCGAAGCGGGCAGTTTGCAGCAGGCCGCACGTTTCAAGGGTGCCGCGCTCGAGGGTTTGATGTTGCAGCATCCGTTCCTCGATCGCGAGGTGCCGGTGATCGTCGGTGACCACGTCACGCTCGATGCCGGTACGGGTGCCGTACACACCGCACCGGCGCACGGTCAAGAAGACTTTGCCGTTGGTCAAAAATATGGACTCCCGGTGCGCAACCCTGTCGGCGGCGACGGTCGGTTCATCGAAGGCACACCTTTGGTCGCAGGACTCAAGCTCGACGAAGCTGGCGAAACCTTGATTGGCCTCATGCGCGAGAGCGGGGCGCTCGTGAAGCACGCGCCGTACCGTCACAGTTATCCGCATTGCTGGCGACATAAGACCCCGGTGATCTTCCGTGCCACGCCGCAATGGTTCATCAGCATGGATCAGCGAGGACTGCGCGCCGGAGCGCTCGAGGACATCAAAAAAGTCGCTTGGACGCCCGCATGGGGTGAGCAGCGCATCACGGGCATGATCGAAAACCGTCCCGATTGGTGTATTTCGAGACAGCGCACTTGGGGCGTGCCGATCCCGCTCTTCGTTCACAAGACTACCGGTGAGTTACACCCCGATACCGTTGCGCTGATCGATCGCGCGGCGGCCAAGGTGGAGCAGGGCGGTATCGAAGCCTGGTTTGCGCTCGATCCGGCCGAGTTACTCGGAGCCGAGGCGGCGCAGTACGACAAAGTGACTGACGTCATGGACGTCTGGGCCGATTCCGGTCTCTCGTTCGAGTGCGTCGCGGCCCAGCGACCCGAAATCGAAGGGCCCGTCGATCTGTATCTCGAAGGCTCCGATCAGCACCGAGGCTGGTTCCACTCGTCGCTATTGATGTCGGAAGCCTTGCATCGTCGTGCGCCGTACAAGGGCGTACTGACCCACGGCTTCACGGTCGATGACAAGGGTCGGAAGATGTCGAAGTCGCTCGGAAACGTCATCGCTCCGCAAAAGGTGATGCAGAGCCTCGGCGCCGACGTGTTGCGCTTGTGGGTTGCCTCGACCGATTACGCCAATGAAATGAGCGTGTCCGATGAAATCCTCAAGCGGATGTCGGATAGCTATCGCCGCATGCGTAATACGGTGCGCTTTTTGCTCGGTAATCTCGCCGGCTTCGATCCGACCACCGATGCGGTTCCGGTCAAAGATATGGTCGTGCTCGATCGTTGGGCGCTCGGGCGGGCGCGGGTGTTGCACGACGAGGTCGTCACGGCCTATCGAGACTATCAGTTCCATTTGGTCTATCAGAAGGTGCACGGATTCTGTGTCGTTGAGCTCGGTGGGTGCTACCTCGATGTGCTCAAAGATCGTCTCTACACGACGCCCCCGAAGAGTCATGCGCGGCGTTCGGCGCAGACGGCGATGTACCACATCGTCGAGGCCATGGTGCGTTGGCTCGCGCCGGTGTTGTCATTCACGGCCGAAGAAATCTGGTCGCATTTGCCGGCTCGCCGCGAAGCCTCGGTGTTCCACTCGGTGTGGCAT
>JBIIHO010000135.1:0-5068 GCA_044235605.1 Steroidobacteraceae bacterium
CCGAAGGTGATTTGGTAGAGCTGATACCACTCGCCGTTCTTGTCATACCCCGAGTACATGAAGTGCGGGCTGTCGGAGAAGCCGGCACCACACATGAAATCGGGATTACCCTGACCGAGCAAGCCCGCGAGGATGTCGAAGATGCGTCCGAGCGCATGGGTTCGGCACGAGAGCGCAGCCGGCTTCAGCGGCTTGAGCAACGTGCCGGGCGGAATGCGGACTTCCATGAGGTCGTAGAACCCGTCGTTAAACAAAATCTGCGGGTCGAAGACCATGATCATGTAGATGCCCGCAAACATCTTGAACATTTCTTCGTTCAACAAGAAGTTGATCGACGAGATCGACTGCGGATCGGTACCGGTGAAGTCGAAGATGCACTTGTCACCCTCGCGCCACATGCTGCACTTGATGCGATACGGGCCCATATTGAGACCGTCATCGCAAATGTAATCTTCGAAGTGCTGCTTAGTTTCGGGAACGTTTTGACGGATCAACGCACGCATCGCCCGCTTATTGCGATCGAGCATCGCATCCATCGCCGAATAGAACACGTCGTCGCCGAATCGCTCAGCAATCTCGATGCAACGCGTACCTGCGGTGCGCAGCGCCGCCGTGATGGCGTTGAAGTCCGAGAGGTTCCATTCGGGCAGACGACAGTTGTGCAGTACGACACGCAAGACATCTTCGTTGAGCTTGCCGCCTTTGAAGATTTTGACTGGCGGAACCACGATGCCATCTTCGTAGATGGTTGTGCCATCGGTCGGCAATGAGCCGGGAACTTTTCCGCCGACATCGGTCATGTGACCAAACATCGCCGACCAGGCGATGATGCGGCCGTTACGGTAGATCGGCATCAACATCAACCAGTCGTTCGCGTGGCTGATGGCACCGTTTACCGAGTACGGATCGGAGGTGAGAAAAATGTCCCCCTCTTCCACCGTTCCGTCATAGCCCTCCATGAAGCCCCAGATGAACGAGCCGAACTGACCGACCACCATCTTGCCGTCGGTGTTGGCGATCATGGGGAATTCGTCGTGCTGCTCTCGAATGCCCGGCGACATGGCCGTGCGGAACAGCACCGTATCCATCTCGTAACGCGCATTACGGAGCGCGCTCTCGATGATGTCGATGGTGACGGTGTCGACTTTGACCTTCTTGAAGGATTTCTTGTTGCGCTGAACGATTGTTGCAGGCATGGGTATGTTCCTCGAAATTACTTCTTGCCCGACTTACGCGAAGCACCCTTCTTGGGGGCTTTGTAATTGTCGGGATAAATCAGAATGCAGCCAGACTTGTCGACATGGCCGGTGTGCTTCGGAAGGATCACGGTCGTGGAGTCCATCTCCATCACGATCGCAGGTCCCGCGATCTTATTCCCAGCCTTGAGCTTCGCTCGGTCGTAAACGATAGCAGTGACATCTTTGCCATCCATGAACGACTTTTGCTTCGCAACGGCAGCAGCTTTCGGACTCGAACCGCCCGCGGAAAGGGACTGGCGCTTGATCTTGATGCCCTGCCCCTGCACGGCGGCACGCAGCGTGACGAGTTCGTGCTCGAGCGGCAGCGCAAACGTGAAGAGCCGCTTGTGCTCTTCGTCAAACTTGTCGGAGATCGACTTGAGCCCCTTCTTTTGAAGGTCAGCCAAGTTGACCTCGACAGTGAGGCGCAAACCCTGACCGTGGTACCGAAGGTCCACTTGGTATGAGGTCTTGATCTCAGACTTCTTGACGCCCTCTTCCTCGAGACCCTTAGAGGCCTCAGCGGCGAGCACCTTGAGAATCTTGTCGATTTCTTTGGCGCTCGTTTCGCTGAACTTGCGGACGTAAGTTCGGGCGCGTTCGTCACGCACCGCCGTCGTCGCATCGCCGAGCGCGCACAACACTCCGGGACCCGGCGGAATGATCGACGGCCAAGAGCCAAGGAGTCTCGAGAGTGCGTTGGCGTGGATCGGGCCGGCGCCACCGAAGGCGATGAGCGCGTAGTCGCGAGGATCGTAACCCTGCTCGACCGACACGAGACGCAGTGCGCCCACCATGTTTTCGTTGACGATGTTGTAGATACCCTGGGCAGCCTGCTTCACGCTTAGCCCGAGCGCATCGCCTACTTTTTTGACGGCAGCGTGGGACAGCGGACGGTTGAGCACCATATCGCCGCCGAGCTTCTGCATTTCAGGCAGATAACCCAGAACGATATTGGCGTCGGCAACCGTCGGCTCCGTGCCGCCGCGGTTGTACGCCGCTGGACCCGGGTCGGCGCCCGCCGACTGCGGACCCACACGCAGAGCTTTGGTGAGCTCGGGAACGTGAGCGATGGATCCGCCGCCCGCACCCACCGTACGAATATCGACCGATGACGCACGTACCGTGACGTCGCCCACCGTAGTCTCGCGCCGAAGTCGTGGCTGGCCGCCTTGGATCAAGGCCACGTCCGTCGAGGTTCCACCGACGTCTACCGTCAGCAGATTCGGGAAGCCCGCCTGACCGGCGACCCACAGCGCACCCGTCACACCACCAGCCGGGCCGGACATCAGCAGGTTCACCGGATACTCGGCCGCCGAGGACGCCGAGGCAAGACCACCGTCGGATCGGAGAATGTGTAACTTCACATCTTTGGCGACCTGGCCGAGCTTCGCCTTGAGGTTATTGACGTACCGATCGACGCGCGGGCGAACGTAGGAATTGGCCACCGTCGTTACGGTGCGCTCGTACTCCTGCATTTCGGGGACTACGTCGGAAGAGATGGACACCGGAGTTCCCGGCATTTCCTCATGAGCGATCTCACGTACGCGACGTTCGTGAGCTGGGTTAGCGAAAGAGTTGATCAAAGAAACCGTGAGGGCTTCGATGTTCTGCTCCTTCAATTTGCGAAGGCTCGCACGCAACGCCTTTTCATCGAGACGCTTGACGACCTCACCCTTCGCACTGACGCGCTCGTCCGCTTCGATGGTGCAAGCGAGCGGCGCCATGGGCAAAGATTTGTTGTAGATGATCCATCCGCCAAGACCACCCGGGACGTACGAGCGCGCGATCTGCAGCACTTGCCGATACCCCTTGGTTGTGACGAGTCCGCAGCGCGCACCGGTTCCGGTGAGCACGGTGTTCGTCGCGACCGTCGTGCCGTGCATGACGTGATCGATCGCCGTCGGATCGATACCTGCACGCTCGCACACGCGCTTGATTCCGTTGAGGACGCCGA
Source organism: Steroidobacteraceae bacterium (assembly GCA_044235605.1). Taxonomy (GTDB): domain Bacteria; phylum Pseudomonadota; class Gammaproteobacteria; order Steroidobacterales; family Steroidobacteraceae; genus UBA964. The sequence goes on from JBIIHO010000135.1 coordinate 3,196, forward strand.
TGGACTGATCTGCAGGGGTCGAGGGCACCTTCGCAGACCACGTCTGACCGGATTTCTCGTTAACGAGCAGCAAGTCCGTGAACGTGCCGCCGACATCTACACCCAAACGATATGACATGCGCCCTCCGGGGCCTCGTTTAATCGGGAACGAAAACGGTGACTAAGTATCCGGCCACGCTGTCAGCAGCGCAATCGGCTGTTGCGGAACCCGACAGCGGCTACCATCAGGCGGCTTGTGCCTCACGCGGCACAGGCGGACGCCTGCTTGGGGAAAATTCCTGCCTTGACCAACATGCCGGGAACGGTGCGCCCCAAGGTCTGCTGCAACCAAGCGGCCGTATCGACTAATTTGTCGAGGTCGACGCCGGTATCGACGCCCGACCGACTGAGCATATAGACCAAGTCTTCCGTGGGGATGTTTCCCGTGGCCGCTGGCGCGAACGGACAACCCCCGATTCCGCCGACGCTCGAATCGAGCGCCGATACTCCAGCCTGAACGGCCGCGTACGCGTTCGCGAGCCCTGTGTTTCGCGTGTTGTGAAAGTGGGCGCGAAGACTAATGCTTGACGGGAGCACTTCGCGAGCCCGTCCGATGAGGTCGCTGACCTGCGCCGGTACACCTACCCCGATCGTGTCGGCAAAGGCGATTTCGAATGGCTCCGCCTCGGCCACCCGCTTGGCCACTTCGATGACCCGGTCGACCGACACTTCCCCCTCGAACGGACATCCGAATGACGCCGAGATCGTGACCTGAGCCCGTATACCCGCCGAGTTGGCTTCTCGCGCGATCGCCAACCAAGCCGCGATGGATTCATCCGTGCCCACGCCCTGATTGCGACGGTTGAACGTATCACTCGCAACCACAGCCATGCCGACTTCGTTACAGCCCGCTGCAAGCGCACGCTCGAACCCTTTTTGATTGAGCACAAGGCCGATATAGCGCACACCCTCGCGCTTACGAAGACCCGCCAGCACAAGCTCCGCGTCCGCCATTTGAGGGACCTTTTTCGGATTAACGAAACTCGTGACTTCGAGGCGCGTGAGACCGGAATCGATTAGCCGCTCGATCAGTTCGATCTTGGCGGCGGTGGGAAGTACGCCCGGTTCACTTTGCAGACCGTCACGCGGCCCTACTTCAACGATTTCGACGTGTCGCGGCATCTCGATCTCCTGACGGACCATCGGACTATCGGCTGATGGACGGATTCTAGCAATCGTGGCGTCTGAGACGGCCCATCCTTGACCCGCAGGGGGAACCGCCGGTACAAGTTCGTCGGTTCCATCACATCCGCATTGCCGAGGGTTTTCATGTCCGGTGATTCAGCATTCAAGCGTGGTCCGCTCTCCGATCTGCGTGTTTTGGAGCTCGGAACGCTCCTCGCGGGCCCGTTTTGTGGCCAGTTGCTGGGTGACATGGGGGCGGAGGTCATCAAGATCGAACCCCCGGGTCAGGGTGATCCGATGCGTGTCTGGGGTCGACAGAAAGTCGGCGAGCCTTCGCTATGGTGGCCGGTCGTCGCTCGTAACAAAAAAGCGATCACTATCGACATGCGGCAGGACGAAGGTCAGAGTCTTTTCAAGGAGTTAGTAAAGAATGCTGACTTCGTACTTGAGAACTTTCGCCCAGGGACGATGGAAAAATGGAACTGCGGCTATGAGGAACTTTCGAAGATCAACCCCAAGCTCATCATGATCCGCGTCTCCGGGTACGGTCAGACCGGGCCGTATTCCCATCGAGCGGGCTTTGGCGCGATTGGCGAAGCGATGGGGGGTCTGAGGTACGTTTGTGGAGACCCCTCTACACAACCCTCCCGAATGGGAATCAGCATCGGCGACGAACTGGCGGCGACCTTCGCCTGCATCGGCGCCAGTT
>JBIIHO010000136.1:0-5054 GCA_044235605.1 Steroidobacteraceae bacterium
CTGTCGGTCACGGATTCGCCAATCGCCTGGCGACGCGAGCGTGCACGGTCGAGTCCGATCGTGACCGGCAGGTCGAGAAGTAAGGTGAGATCGGGATCGAGCCCGCGGTGCACCGAGCTCGCGAGCTGTTCGATGAGTCGTGAGTCGACACCGCGACCGCCGCCCTGATAGGCACGGGTCGCGTCGGTGAAGCGATCGCAAATCACCCACTCGCCTCGCTCGAGTGCCGGTCGAACCAGGTTATCAAGATGAATGGCACGTGCTGCGAACATCAACAAGGTTTCGGCTTCAGCAGAGAGCGACTCGTCGCCGCGCTCGAGCACGAGCTGACGCAGCCGTTCGGCGAGCGGCGTACCGCCCGGTTCGCGCGTTTGTCGAACCCGAATGCCACGCGCTCGCAGCGTCTCCGCCAGGGCTGCAGCGACGGTAGATTTTCCCGCGCCTTCGATTCCCTCCAGCGTGATGAACTTCCCGCGAGTCATGACGAAGGTCCTTTCACCGGCGCGGTCTGAGCGCCTCGCTGCCTTTGCAGCATCTGGCGAACGGCCTTTCGATGCTCATCGTACGTCCGAGAAAAAGTATGCGAGCCGTCGCCCCGTCCTGTGGCAACGAAGAAAAGTTCGCCCGTTTCGAGCGGTCGTGTCGCGGCTCGCAGCGCCTCTTCCCCAGGGAGCGCGATCGGCGTAGGCGGCAATCCTTTTCGGGTATACGAGTTGTACGGCGTATCGGTGCGCAGATCTCTGGTACGAATGTCACCGTCGTAATTTTCACCGAGGCCGTAGATGACCGTTGGATCCGATTGCAATCGCATCCCGTTGCGCAGTCTTTGAACGAAAACTCCCGCTACCCTCGGTCGCTCTTCCGTCAAGGCGGACTCCTTCTCGACGATCGAGGCGAGGATCAACGCATCCGAAGGCTCGGAGAACGGCAAATCGGCTACTCGATCGGCCCAAGCCGCCTCAAGGCGCTCTTGCAGTCGTGAGTGGGCCAGTTTCAAGATCTCAAAATCGGAAGTTCCCCAGGCGAACCGGTAGGTATCGGGGAAGAAGCGGCCTTCCGGATGAACTCCCGGCTGACCGAGTCGGGTCATGAGTTCGGCGTCGGTCACATCGGCAAGCGTTTGCTTCACACCTTCCTTCGCGGCAAGTAGACGCCGAAGGTCCGAGTAGCGTGTTCCCTCGATAATGACCAAAGACTCGAGGAGCACTCGACCCTCGTCGAGCTGTCGCAGAATTTCTTTGGCCGAAGCGCCTGGAGGGATCTCGTAGCGACCTACCCTCACTCGTGGGGCATCACCGAGCGTACGAGCCCACCACTCGACGATGACGGCATCATCGATGGCGCCGACACGCTCGAGGTCGGCAAGTACGCCTCTGACGGTCTCACCCTTACGAACATCGATTTTAATGGGCGCAAGGTGCGCCCCAGGTTTACTGACGGCAGCGGATAACCACCACGCGCCGGCAACCCAGACAGCCAGCAGCAGTCCGAACAAGACGACAGTTTTTCGCAACGCGCGCACGTGGAAAGTCTAACCCTTTGGGAGGGTCACCGCCCTCACCAGCGGCTTGATCTGCCCTCAGCCGTTGAACCGTCGGAACACTAGGGTTCCGTTGGTACCCCCGAAGCCAAAGCTATTGGAGACCGCGACATCGAGGGTCATCTGCCGAGCGGTATGCGGCACGTAGTCGAGATCGCACTCCGGATCAGGGTGATCTAAGTTGATCGTCGGCGGCGCAACCTGATCACGCAGCGCGAGCACGCTGAGGACGCCCTCGACCACACCGGCAGCACCCAGAAGATGCCCCGTCATGGATTTCGTAGAGCTCACTGCCAGACGCGAAGCGTGGGCGCCGAAGGTTTGCTTGATGGCAACGGTCTCGGCGCGATCGCCGAGCATCGTGGAGGTCGCATGAGCATTCAAATACTGGACTGCAGAGGGATCGAGCTTCGCATCCCGAAGTGCATTACGCATCGCGAGGGCAGCGCCCGCCCCATTTTCGGGCGGCGCCGTAATGTGGTACGCATCGCCGCTCATGCCAAATCCGACGAGTTCTGCGTAAATCCGAGCTCCGCGAGCCTTCGCGTGCTCGAGCTCTTCGAGAAGCATCGCCCCTCCGCCATCTGATGCGACGAAACCATCGCGATCACGATCCCAAGGGCGCGACGCCTCCGTGGGACGATCGTTTCTTTGCGATAGCGCTTTGGCCTGAGAGAAGCCTCCGATCCCGAGTCGGGTAGTCGACATTTCTCCTCCACCCGCGATGACGAGATCGGCATCGCCGTACTGAATAGCCCGCATCGCGAGCCCCACCGCATGAGTGGACGTCGTGCATGCGGTCACCACACCGAGATTCGGGCCCTTGAGACCATACCGAATCGACAAGTGTCCGGAAATCATGTTGATGATGGTCGCCGGGATGAAGAACGGCGAGATCTTGCGAGGGCTCTTGGCCTCGACCATCGAGTCGTACTCGGTCTCGATGGTCGCAAGACCTCCGATGCCGGCGCCCATGATCACCCCGCAGCGCTCGGTATCTAGGGCGTTGAAGTCGACGCCCGCATCATTCACCGACTGGATGCCGGAGGCCATGCCGTAATGCATGAACTCGTCCATGCGACGGGCTTCTTTCGGAGTGATGTACTCGTTGACGTCGAACCCACGTACAGCTCCACCAATTTTGGTGGCGTAGGCGCTGGTATCGAAACGAGTGATCAAACCGATACCGCTCTCTCCGCGGAGAACGGTTTCCCAAGCACTTTGGACAGTGCTTCCGACCGGAGAAACGATACCAAGGCCGGTAACGACGACGCGACGCTTGCTCAAGGGAGCCTCACGCGATGCGATTCGGGGACTTCAAAAAGCCGAGGCCGGCAAACGCCGGCCTCGGCGACAATCTGCGTCGAAATCAGGACTTACGACGCGCAGAGACGTAATCGATGGCCTGTTGGACCGTCGTGATCTTCTCGGCGTCTTCATCCGGAATCTCGGTTTCGAACTCTTCTTCCAGAGCCATGACCAGCTCGACCGTGTCGAGAGAGTCAGCACCGAGGTCGTCAACGAACGAGGCGTTGCTGGTGACTTGCTCCAGTTTCACACCCAGTTGTTCGGCGATAATGGCTTTGACCTGTTGTTCGACAGTGCTCATCTGTGGATTGTCCTCTTAACGACCTGTAGGTTCGACCTTGGCATGTGACAAGACCGAGGGAGCATTTTAGGCCATGAGTGGGGTTCGCGCCATGTGTAGTGGCTTAACCCGATGTTTTGTCAGGTAAAACCGACAAGTATCAAAAAACCAACGCTGCCAAAACAGAGCAATTTCCCTACCCGAGATACATTCCGCCGTTCACGTGCAGGGTGTGACCGGTGATGTACGCCCCGCTAGGCGCTGCAAGAAAGAGTACCGCCGCCGCGATATCGTCTGCCGCCCCGAGCCGTCCGAGCGGAATGCCGTTGGCCAGGGCCTCGCGCTGTGTCTCGTCGAGGGCGCGTGTCATATCGGTATCGATAAAGCCCGGCGCGACTGCGTTCACGGTGATGTTCCGGCTCGCGACCTCGCGGGCCAGCGAGCGTGTGAAACCGATGATGCCCGCCTTAGCCGCCGCGTAGTTGGTCTGACCAGGGTTCCCGAGCGAACCGACGACCGAGGTGATGTTGATGATCCGTCCGAACCGGGCCTTCATCATTCCTCGGAGGCATCCGCGGCTAAGGGCGAACACGGAGGTGAGGTCTGCGGCGATCACCTGATCCCACTCCTCCTGCTTCATTCTGATCAGCAAGTTATCTCGGGTGATTCCGGCGTTGTTGATCAAGATTGCGGGCTGCTCGTCCTTCGCTTCGAGGTCATTTAAAAGCGCGTTGACCGACTCGGCTCGAGACACGTCGACGACGGCCCCGCGGCTACCGGACGACAGCTTGCCGATCCACTCGCTGATGGCGACAGCCCCGGCGTCGGTGGTCGCCGTACCGATGACCTTGGCACCCGCTCGGGCGAGAGTTTCAGCAATCGCCCGTCCAATCCCGCGTGAGGCGCCTGTGACGAGAGCGGTTTGGCCAGTCAGATGAAATTGGATGGACATGAGTCACTCCGCAACTTGCGAGAGAGCGTTATCAAAACTCGCGACGTCCTCAAGAGCGAGGCAGGTGAGCGAGGGAGATTTGTCGATTCGCCGATTGAGTCCCGTCAGCACCTTTCCTGGCCCGCACTCGACGAGCCGATTCACGCCGAGCCCGACAAGCGCTTGGACGGTCGCCACCCATCTTACGGGGCTGGCCAATTGCCGATAGAGCAAATCGGCTATCGCAGCGGGATCGGAATACTCCGTGGCATCGACGGAACTCAGAAATCGAATTTCCGGTGCCGACACCGTCACCGATCGAAGGCGCTCGCGCAGCTTCTCGGCGGCTGGTCGCATCAACGAGCTGTGGCACGGCACACTAATCGGTAATGGAAGCGCACGCTTTGCGCCCTTGGGTTTGGCCGCGTCGATCGCGCGCTGCAGCGCACCCGTATGCCCCGCGATCACGACCTGACCCGGCCCGTTGTAGTTGACCGCTTCCACGACCTCTCCCTGAGAGGCTTCGGCGCAAACCGCCTCAACGTCAGCATCTGATAGGCCGAGGATGGCCGCCATACCTCCCTGCCCATTGGGTACGGCATCCCGCATGACTTCGCCGCGAAATCTAACCAAGGCCACCGCGTGCTCAAACCGAAGGGCGCCCGCCGCAACAAGCGCCGTGAACTCTCCGAGAGAATGGCCCGCCACCCAATCTGGCCTCATGCCACCTCGGTTCTGCCAAACACGCCAGGTCGCCACGCCCGCAACCAGCATCACCGGTTGGGTGATCTCGGTCAGGGCGAGTTGATCGACGGGCCCCTCTTGGGACAGTTTCCAGAGATCGAAACCGAGCACAGCCGAAGCGGTATCGAAGGTGGCGCGTACCGTCGAATCGACGCTCGCGAGTTCGGCCATCATCCCGACGGACTGTGATCCCTGACCGGGAAAAACAAAAGCTACGGACATCCCTGCACTCCCCTGTTCTGGCGTCATTA
>JBIIHO010000137.1:0-5036 GCA_044235605.1 Steroidobacteraceae bacterium
CGAGGCTCGTGCCCAGCACACTGAGTTACAGGGCCTGGTCTCTCAGGTGATCGTCGGATCAAACGGACAGGTGCAGGTCTTCCGACTTCAAGCCAGCATTGCCAGCGAGGAGCGAGCCCGCGAAGTTTGTCGCGTTCTGGTGGCTGCCAGTCAAGGTTGTGTGTACGTGCCGCCCGGTCGCTGAGCTAGGCGAGCGACGAGCAGCTCTGTGCCATGTACGAAAATTTCTTTGGACTGACTGAGCCGCCGTTCTCGATCACTCCGGATCCTCGCTATCTCTATCCCAGCAGTCGACATATCGAAGCGATCGGACATCTTTTCTATGGGGTCAGCGCTGCGGGTGGCTTCATTCAGCTGACTGGCGAAGTCGGCACCGGCAAGACCACAGTCGTACGCTCCCTGTTGGCGCGAGAACCTGCCGATGTCGATATCGCCCTCATTCTCAATCCTCGTCTCACCGTCCCTGAATTCCTGCAGACGATTTGCGAGGAGCTCGGAGTCGCAATACCTTCGGAGTCCAAATCGAGCGTAAAAGCCTTGGTCGATGCTTTGACGGCCCGACTGCTCGAAGCCCATGCCGCCGGTCGGCGTGTGGCTGTGCTCATCGACGAAGCACATTTGCTCGAGCGCGACGTACTCGAGCAAGTCCGCCTACTGACGAATATCGAAACCGCTACGCGAAAGTTGCTGCAAGTCATCCTGATCGGCCAGCCCGAGTTACGGGAGCTTCTCGCGCGTGACGATATGCGTCAGGTAGCGCAGCGGATCACCGGCCGCCTGCACCTGGATCCGCTTTCCGAAACTGAGACCGCGGCGTACGTTCGGCATCGTCTTCGGGTTGCGGGTGCTACGAAGGAAATCTTCACACCTCGAGCCTTACGTGAATTGCATCGGCAGGCGGGGGGCTTGCCGAGGCTCGTTAACGTCATCGCCGATCGAGCAATGCTCGGTGCGTACGCCAAAGATCGCCACGAGGTCACACCTGCGCTCGTTCGTGCGGCTGCGGCTGAAATTTCTGGGTTTGAGTCGCGATCCCGGAAATGGATTTGGCTGGCGATGATCGCAAGTGCGATCGTGATCGCCATCAGCGTAGTGCTATTTCTTCAAGCCTGAAGCAAACGATTAATCAAAGAAAAAACGCCGTTTGCGTCGGCCCGGACAGCCCACTGCACGTTCTGACTACGATGTTCTGTTGCGCGAAATTCGACGGCCGTGTGTCCGAGCGTGAGGCGCGAGTCGGTTTCGACATCGACATGGCACGGAACGAACTCAAAAAGCCCGGGCTCGATCAGCCAAACGATGGGGCATGGGTCATGCAAGGGCGAGCCCAGTGCTCGCGGCCCGTTGGCAGGGAGTGCATTCGAAAATTCGATGAGCTGAGCAGCGGTACGTGCGACAGGCGAACCGATCGCGGAAATCGCTGCGGTACGAGAGGGCGTTGCGCGCACCTGATGCGTCGCGTCGAGACCGAAAGCCCATACTCGCGGTCCCGAGTTGAATACGGCCTGCGCCGCGTGAGGGTCGGCGTAGATGTTGTACTCTGCTGAGGCGGTGATGTTTCCACCTTCGCTCCGCGCACCACCCATGATGACGAATTCCTTGATGCCTCTGAGACATCGCGGTTCGCGCTGCAGAGCTGTAGCCACGTTGGTCATCGGGCCGGTGATCACGAGCGAGATACTCTCAGGCGCGGCCTCGCGGAGGACACGAACTAGAAAGTCGACGGCCTGTTCATGGGAAGCACCTTGAGTAGGTATCCCTATCGGCAAGTCGCCGAGACCCGACTCTCCGTGAAAGTGCCCAGCCTCGATCGGCTCTCGAACGAGCGGTTTCGTGCAGCCAGCGAAAACCGGGACATCGGTGCGGCCAGCGATATCACGAATCAAGCAGGCGTTTCGCGCCGTCAGTTCGGCGGACACGTTGCCCGCGACGGTGGTGATGCCGAGCAAATCAATTTCACTCTTAGCCGAAAATGCGAGCAGTAACGCAACGCCATCGTCGACGCCTGGATCGCAATCAAAGATGACTTTTCGCTTCATCGGGGGGTCTCGATGTCGTCGGATCTGGAGCGGGGCGGCGGTAAACCGGAGCCAGCAATTCGCGGTCCCAGCCATGAAAGAAGTGCATCGACGTCACCCCGATCACCAACGGCGCGATAGTCGATTTCACGCCAACCCGGGTTGGGAGAAAACTCGGCAATTGCAAACTCGAAGACGTACGCCGGTTCCTGACCCATGCGCAGGTCTGTGATCGTCGCCTGCTTATCTCGCTGTGCGACCCGGAAGAATCCGTGACTGAACCATGCCATGCGCTCCAGTCCCCAGTTTCCGCAGAGAGATTCGAACAACGCGCGATCGCTCTCGAATCTGTCGAAGCGAATCGGCCCCGGCTCATCGAGCAGTGAGTAGAAACCCTCGTGATAAACGGCTCCGCCTGGTTGCATCGCAACGATGCGCCAGAGCAAGGTATTGAAGGCGGTAGCCGTTACGAGTAGACGTTCCACCTCGATGCCCTGAGCCGCGAGACTGCGTTCGGCGACTCGCGTCGCGATGGCTTGTGCAGTGATGCTCCAACCGAGATAAGCCACGGCAAAGCCTAAGCCGATGCTGGTCCACCGATGACGCCTGACTCCGCGGGAGATTCCGGTCGCGACCAGCCCCGCGATCAACGGGATCGTGAATAGCGGGTCGATGATGAAGACGCTGCCGACACCATACGGCGTATCGACGAAAGGCTGAAACAGCTGCGTGCCGTAGATCGTCATGACATCGAGCAACGGATGTGTGACCAAGGCGAGAAACGTGGCGAGCCACCATAGTCGGAATGATCCGCGCTCTCCGAGAGAGGCGAGCCACGCCAGAATGGGCGAAATCAGCGCTAAATAAAAAAGGGAATGACTCTCCGCGCGGTGGAAAGTCATATCGCGGATCGGGTCGCCGTAGTCGATCAGAGCATCGAGATCAGGCAGCGTGCCGCAAACTCCACCCCACAAGGCTGATTTCCAGACGGGTGCACGTCGTCGCATGACCGCGACACCCGCGGCAGCGCCTAGCGCAAACTGCGACAGTGAATCCATATGTGGAGATCAGCCGGGGAGGCTATCCCAGAACTCTTCCATACGCTTACGCATCGCAGCGTCCGGTAATCGTCCTTGCGCCGCTCCGAGGTTATCTTCGAGATTGGCGACCTTGGTCATACCGGGAATTGCGCAGGTGACGGCCGGATGGGAGAGCACGTACTTCAAGAAAAACTGGCCCCAGCTGCGCGCCTCAAATTCGGCAGCCCATGACGGCAAGGACTGACCGCGCACTCGCGAAAAAAGATTTCCGTCACGACGGCCCCCGAAAGGCAGATTGATCATCACTGCAACACCCTTCTCGGTTGCCAAAGGCAAAATTTGATCCGCAGCACCACGGTTTCCGAGCGAGTAGTCGACTTGAATAAAATCGAGCGACTGTGTGCGCAAGAGTCGCGCGACTTCTGGGTACTGTTCGTCTCGCGAAGTGGTTATCCCGACATAACGGATTCGCTTCTCGGCGATCCGCTCACGAATGAGCGGCAACAACACTTCCGCTCCGATGAGGTTGTGCACCTGCATGAGCTCAATGAAATCCGTTCGTAGTCTCCGCATGGATTCCGCCATGCTGGCGATGCCTTCCTCTACGGTCTTGTTGGGCGCAGTGACTTTTGTCGCGAGAAAACTTTTGGGACGGTTACCGATCTCGGCGAGCAACTCGCCAATGACTCGTTCGGATTCCCGGTAGAGCGGAGCGGTGTCGATGACGCGTAGGCCCGATTCGGTCAGGCGCTCGAGAACAGCACGACGAGCTGCGCGCTCTTCGGGTGTGGTGGGGCTGTAGTTGTTGGTGCCCACTCCGATGACAGGAAGGCGTTCGCCACTGGAGGGAATGAGTCGGTGTAGCAAGCCACTTGCGGCAAACACCGTCGGCCCACTGGCAAGGGAGGTGACGATGCCCGATGCCAACGCGAACTGAATGGCGATGCGTCGATCGATGAGTCCGTGAGTGCGTCCGTGCATGAAAATGAGTCTCCGTTGGTGGACGCCGGTCAAACAGCCAGCAAGGCTTGGGGTCGAGGCGGCGCGAGATCCGGGGCGGCGGTATGCATTAGTGCCCAGGCGAGGCAGAGGTTGGACGAAATCACCGGGATCGGCAACTCGTCGCCAAGGATACGCAGAGCCCGTAGCGTCGGCATGCCCGTTCCGCTGATGACCAGAGCCTCCGTGTCTGCGAGATTGAGGCTACGAACGGCCGAGAGCGCATGATCGCTCGTCATTTCATAGATCGCGTGCGTGTCGGTGAGTGCCGGGTCGACGCGAACCTTGGCGACGACGTCGATTCCCGTACGCGCCCAGTAGTCATAGCCCGCTTCGGCTAGCGAAACCGGATAAGGCGAGACCAGTGCGATTTTTTTGACGCCGAGCGTTTGCAGCGCGCGCCGGATCGCCTGCGCGGCCGTGATGACGGGAGTTCCGTTTCGCTGAGTCGCCTCGGCGGTCAGCCGATCTTCGAGCTCAGGCCCGGCTCTGTAGCTCGAGCCGGTGCAGCCGAAGCCGAAAGCGGCGAGTCGCATGTGGCCGAACGTCGTCATCGCCTCAGGAATGTGGCGAATGTAGTGATCGAGTCGGGTCTCGACGTCCGGGGCGGCGTGCGACAGCCGCGTGGCGTAGATCGCGATGCCCTGCGGTAAGAGAGCTCGCAGCTCAGGTTCGACAGTGGGATTGGCCTGCGGCACTGCCACACCCAGTCGGGCGTGAGCGCCGTAGTCCGGTGTCATTCGCAGAGGCTTTCGAGATAGCCCTGCGCGACGGGCGACAGACGCTTCATAGCCAGAGCACGAGCCCTCGGGGCGTCCATCAAATGCTCGAGCGGACCCGAAACGAGCATGCGACGAACCTGCGGATCTTTGCGGGACACGGCAGCCATCTTGTTAAGCACGGTGAATCCGCGATAGATCTTGGAGCGCGGAGCACGGCGATTTTCGATGGAACGGGCGAGGTACTGGCCGAAACGACT
>JBIIHO010000138.1:0-5030 GCA_044235605.1 Steroidobacteraceae bacterium
GAACAAAGCGGGAGGCACTCTTACGAACGCCTCCCGCCCTGCACGGACTAACCCGCCTATCGGATTAGAAGGAAATCTTATGTTTTTACCCCCCTTCTGTCCATGAATTTCGGCGGGGAAAATGGGTCCGAATTGGCCCAATGGCAGCTTTGAAAATAGCCGCAGAAAACGCTCTAAGTCCTTGTTTTTAAACCGAGTACATCGACCATTCGGTAGCGCCCCGGTGCCCGTCCACTGAGCCAGGACGCCGCCTGTAGGGCGCCCCGGGCGAAGATGGCCCGGTCGGTAGCTTGGTGGCCTAGGGTGATCCGCTCTCCCTCCCCGCCGAACAGCACGACATGGTCTCCGACCAAGTCTCCCGCCCGTATAACCGAGAACCCGATCTCACCGCTCTTGCGCGGCGCCTCGCCCTCGCGGACCGCGCCACGAACGGCTTCGAGCGTCTGCCCCCGACCCTCGGCTGCCGCTCGACCCAAGGTGAGCGCGGTTCCTGAGGGGGCATCTTTCTTGTAGCGATGGTGCCCTTCGGTGATTTCGATGTCGAAGTCCGCCGGCAAGGCCCTAGCCGCCTGCCTGACGAGCTCGATAAGCAGGGTGACGCCGAGGCTCGTATTGGCGGCGATGAGCACTGGGATACGCGAGGACGCTTCGGTCGCAGCTCGCTCTGCCTCGTCACTGAGGCCCGTCGTTCCGACGAGCGCCGCGACCCCGTGACGCGCGCAGGCCGCCAGGTTGCCGACGGTGGAGGCAGGAGAGGAAAAATCGATCATCACATCGGCACCGCCAAGGGCGGATTCGAGATCGGTGGAAATGCCGCGTGACGCATCCGTCTCGCGATCGATCGCGCCAACTAGTTGGACGTCGGGGCTCTGACCGAGCGCCTCGCGAAGGGCGCAGCCCATGCGCCCAGCGGCACCCACGATGACCACGCGCATAGACCGTCTCCGAGACCGGCGAGAGATCAGTTGCCGGCGAAAAACCGTTTCACGCCTTCGAAGAACCCTTCTTCGCGGGGCGTGTGACCGCGTCCGTCGCTACGCAGCGACTCATCGAACTGCTTCAGCAACTCGCGCTGATCGCTCGACAGGTTCACGGGCGTTTCTACCACAACCCGACAGAAGAGATCGCCTCGGTCACCGCCGCGTACTGGCTTGACCCCTTTATCCCGCAGCCGGAAAACGCGGCCAGACTGGGTCTCGGCCGGAATCTTGAGCGACACGTCTCCCTCGAGCGTCGGCACTTTCACCGAGCCACCGAGAACCGCCGTCGCAAAACTGACCGGCACCTCGCACGAGAGATCATCGCCTTCACGTTCGAAAATCGGGTGCGGCTTGACGTTCATCTCGATGTAGAGGTCACCGGGAGGTCCACCGTTGCGGCCCGCCTCGCCTTCGCCACCGAGTCGAATGCGATCACCCGTCGACACACCGGCCGGCACTTTCACCGACAGCTTGCGTGTACGACGAACGCGCCCCTGTCCGAGACAGGTGTCGCAGGGGTTACGAATGATGCGTCCGGTACCACGACAGCGATTGCAGGGCTGCTGCAACTGGAAGAAGCCCTGAGAGATGCGCATCTGCCCTGAGCCTTGGCATTGATCGCAAGTCGTCGGCGTATGGCCCTTGGCCGCGCCCGACCCGTGACAGGTCTCACATTCCATGAGCCGCGGGATTTCGATTTCGGTGGTGTAACCGAACACGGCCTGCGGCAACTCGAGTTCGAGTTCGTAACGCAGATCGGCGCCACGAAACACCTGAGAGCGGCCGCCACGACGACCACCCCCAAAGATATCTCCGAAGACTTCGCCAAAGATATCGCCGAAGTCGGCACCGCCGAAACCACCGGCACCGCCGCCCTGACGAGCGGCGTCGATGCCGTCGTGACCGTGCTGGTCGTAGATGGCTCGTTTCTGCTCGTCGGTAAGCACTTCGTAGGCTTCTTTCGCCTCTTTGAAGCTCTCCTCGGCTTCTTTATCACCCGGATTGCGGTCCGGGTGAAACTTCATGGCCAGCCGACGGTAGGCCTTCTTGATGTCAGCCTCCGAGGCATTCCTCGGAACATCGAGGACCTTGTAGTAATCGCGCTTGGCCATGACGAAGCGGGGATCAGGACGCCTTACGGCCGTCGTCCTTATCCTTCACTTCTTCGAACTCAGCATCGAGCACATCGTCGCGGCCCGACTCTCCCGACTTCGCCTCAGCCGCACCGGCTCCTGCGGCGGCACCCTCGGCCCCGCCCGCCTGCGCATAGGCCTGCTGCGCGATGCTGGAGGAAGCCTGCATCAACGCCTCGAGCTTCTTCTCGATCTTGTCCTTGTCGTCGTCCTTGAGGACGGCCTTCAGCTCGTTGAGCGCACTTTCGGCCTTGAGACGATCCTCGGTCGACACCTTCTCACCGAGATCTTTGAGCGACTGCTCGACCGAGTGCACGAGACCATCGGCACGGTTACGCACTTCGACGAGCTCACGGAACTTGCGGTCTTCGTCCGCATGCGCCTCGGCGTCGCTCACCATACGCTTGATCTCTTCTTCCGAGAGCCCCGACGAGGCCTTGATCACGATGCGCTGCTCCTTACCCGTCGCCTTGTCCTTGGCGGAGACGTTGAGGATGCCGTTCGCGTCGATATCGAAAGTGACCTCGATCTGCGGCGTACCACGACGCGCAGCCGGGAGATCGGAGAGATCGAACTTGCCGAGCGACTTGTTATCGATCGCTCGCTCGCGCTCACCCTGAAGCACGTGAATGGTGACGGCCGTCTGATTGTCTTCGGCCGTAGAGAACACCTGCGAGTGCTTGGTCGGGATCGTCGTGTTCTTCTCGATGAGCTTGGTCATCACACCACCGAGCGTCTCGAGACCGAGCGAGAGTGGCGTCACGTCGAGCAACAAAACGTCCTTGACGTCACCGGCGAGCACGCCACCCTGAATCGCCGCGCCCACTGCGACAGCCTCGTCCGGGTTCACGTCCTTGCGCGGCTCTTTTCCGAAGAAATCTTTGACCTGTTTCTGCACGAGCGGCATACGGGTCTGACCGCCGACGAGAATGACCTCGGAGACTTCAGCAGCGGACAAGCCGGCATCCTTGAGCGCGACCTTGCAAGGCTCGATCGTGCGCTTGACGAGATCTTCGACTAAAGACTCGAGTTTGGCGCGGGTGAGCTTAACGGCAAGGTGCTTCGGCCCCGTCGCATCCATCGTGATGTACGGCAGGTTGATATCGGTCTGCTGGCTCGAGGAGAGCTCGATCTTGGCCTTCTCTGCAGCTTCCTTTAAGCGCTGCATCGCGAGCGGATCTTTACGCACGTCGACGCCCGACTCTTTCAGGAATTCGTCAGCGAGGAAGTTGATCACGCGCAGATCGAAGTCCTCACCGCCGAGGAACGTATCGCCGTTAGTCGAGAGCACCTCGAACTGACGCTCTCCATCGACTTCAGCGATTTCGATGATCGACACGTCGAAGGTGCCACCACCGAGGTCGTACACGGCGATCTTTCGATCGCCACCCGATTTGTCGAGGCCATAGGCGAGCGCCGCAGCCGTCGGCTCGTTGATGATGCGCTTGACGTTGAGACCGGCGATGCGCCCGGCGTCTTTGGTCGCCTGACGCTGAGAATCATTGAAGTACGCCGGAACCGTGACCACGGCTTCCGTGACTTCTTCGCCGAGAAAATCTTCGGCGGTTTTCTTCATCTTCATGAGTACTCGCGCCGACACTTCGGGCGGCGCCATCTTCTTGCCCTGCGCCTCGATCCAGGCATCGCCGTTATCGGCCTTGACGATCTTGTAGGGCACCATGTCGATGTCCTTTTGCACGATCTTCTCGTCGAAGCGACGCCCGATCAGGCGCTTGACCGCATGCAGCGTGTTCTGAGGATTGGTCACGGCTTGGCGCTTGGCCGACTGTCCGACGAGTACCTCGTCATCCTTCGTGAATGCAACGATCGACGGCGTGGTGCGATCACCCTCGCTGTTCTCGATCACGCGAGGCTTACCGCCTTCCATGATGGCCACACACGAGTTGGTGGTGCCGAGGTCGATGCCGATAACTTTGCCCATGATGTCTCTCCGTGACGGCTTTGCCGCCGCGATGGTTTCTGTTGTTCGATTAATTGGGGGTGGCTGCGAAAGATTTCAATGCGTTGCGATACTTCAGCCGGGTGCCCGGGCGACGATCACCCTCGCCGCGCGCAATAAACGTCCGTTCAGGGTGTAGCCGCGCTGAACCACCGCCAGCACGGAGTTCGGCTCGGCCGTCTCCGAGGGTTGGGCGGCCATGGCCTCGTGCAGGTTCGCGTCAAACGGCTCACCGACGGGGTTGATCTCGGCGATCCCGCCACGCTCGAGCGCTTTGGCGAGCAAGCGTTGGGTCGCCGCTTGCCCCTCGACAAGCGCCGCGGCATCGGCCCGACCTGCGCTCTCGATGGCGAGGTCGAGACTATCTTTGACGGGCAGCAACTCCTGCGCGAACTTCTCAAGCGCAAAGCGATGGGCGTTCTCGACGTCGCGCTGCGCTCGCTTGCGTACATTTTCGAGCTCAGCCAACGCACGCAGCGCCTGATCGCGCGCCGCCTGGGCCTGGGCTTCGGCGGCCGCAACGGCCTGCTGCAGCTGCTCGAGCTCTGAGGCCCCCTCGGGGGCCGCAAACGGCGTGAACGACTCGTTTTCGGGGTGTTGACCCATTGAAAGCCCTTCCAAAACGATAGGTTGTCTAAATTACCTGAGGCAAAAATCGGACGATGTCCGGCATCGCCCAAGGGCGATATGGGGCGCTCTCCCCCTAAATCAAGGGGCGGCCTCTTCGGGGGCTCGGGCTGAGGACAGCCAGCCGAGGCGGATCAGCGACGGGCGTTGAGGGCCGAACCCAACAGCCGGGCCGTGACGTCGACGATGGGAATGACACGCTCGTATGCCATTCGGGTCGGACCGATGACCCCGATGACCCCCATAACGCCGTCACCCGCGCTGTATGGCGCCGCGATGACGCTGCAGTCATCGAGCATCTGGTACCCCGACTCCTTGCCGATGAAAATC
>JBIIHO010000140.1:0-5017 GCA_044235605.1 Steroidobacteraceae bacterium
CGAGCGATCGCCCCATTAAGGGTGGTTGTAGGTCCAGTGGAGGACTGGAACGCTGCAGAGTTCGCCATCGAGATGACGCGCTGAGTGAGAGCTGGATCGGTGCGGACTATACGCTCGAGCGTATGAGTGGAAACGAAGTCGTCCTTCAGCTCAACGAGCAGGCGAACGCAGGCGTCGGGAAACCCCGCGATCTCTATAGAGCCTGAGGCGATATCGCCCTGCAGCTTCGAAAGAAACTGTCTTGCATCGAGACCCATTTCGGTCTCCTCAAAAATTAAAAAAAGTACAGCTTAACGCTTCGGAGGCGGAGCTTTGGGGAGCTCGAGCGAGGGATCGCGCGACTGCGAATACAAACTTTGACCCATGCGCTCAGGCTGGAGAATAGCAAGAAGTACGCGCCGGTTGGCAGCCCGACCCTCGACCGACTCATTTGACTGAGTGGGACGGTACGCCCCAAGACCAAGCGCCGTCATTTGAGTCGGGGATACCCCGCCCGATGCGAGAAGACGAATCACCGCGGATGCGCGGGCGGCGGAAAGCTCCCAATTACTGGGAAAAACCGTGCTAGCGATCGGGACATTATCCGTATGACCTTCGACAAAAATTGGGTTTGGAAGCCCAGCGAGTACGGACGACAGACGCTGGACGATGCTGGTGGCATTGGGAGTGAGCGTCGCCGAACCACTCGGAAACAAGACATCGTTCTTAATTTCTACCTCGAGCCAGTTTTGATGCTTACGGATGATGACCTCATCTTTGAGCACGAGGGGGGCCATGGCACGTGCCACCTCATCACCGATATCGGCGAGCGATGCCGGATTCTGTTTCATTAGCGAGGGAGGCGTAGCATTCTGTCCCGCCAGCGGTGGATTTTGCATGGCAATCAATTCCGTGCTGGGGATGCCCTCGTCGGTTTTCGGCGCTATCGGGGTTTGACGCATCGGCTCGCCACGGAAGGCAGCAGCCATCGAGTCCGCCATGACGCGGTACTTGCCCTCATTCAAACTCGAAATGGAATACATCACGACATCGGCGTTCGCCAAGTTCCGGGCGATAAGCTCCGAACGTTGCGCGCTCAAACGCAGCGCCGCTGCGTGTACTGCGAAATGTTTGTCGAGATCGAACATCCGGTCCTCCGCCAAAAAATTGGCTCTCGGCCGGATGTTGCAACCGCCGTGCCAACACGAACCCGTCATGGCATGGCTGTTGCAACGGTTGGGCCAGACCCTCTCAAAGGACGGCTTTATGACGCTCCATTCCCTAGCCCTGCGATCTGTCTCGCTATTCCTGGCGATCGGGTCCGTCGCGCTCGCGTCGAGCCCAAGAATTCAGGATCTCGCAGCTGTCGAGCGGGCCGCTATAGAAGAAGTGGAACGTCAGGCGCCCGGATCGACCGCTCAGGTAAGTCCTTTAGATCGACGCCTGCAATTGGTTGCGTGCGATCAACCGTTGCAGGCCAGCTTGCCCACCAACGTTACGATCGGCCCGCGCGTAAACCTTCGAGTCGCGTGCACAGCGGGCATGGTTCAGTGGTCCGTCAATGTTCCGGTCGCCGTATCGACCGAAGCCGCGGTCGTCGTAGCCAATCACGCGATACCGATGGGGAGTCCCGTCGGGCCTGCCGATGTTCGAATCGAGACCCGTCGATTTCCGGGGACCGTACGATGCTGCGCCAGTTCGCCGGACGCGGTCGTGGGTTTCCTCGTTCGACGGAGCATCCAAGCAGATACCGTAATCCCGATGGACGCCCTTGATCGCCCTCCCGCCATCAAGCGCGGCGAAGTGGTGGTTGTCGTGGCCGCCGTGCCAGGAATCGAAATCAGATCGAGCGGTGTCGCCCTCGCCGATGCACGCATTGGGGAAACAGTTCGCATACGGCACTCAACCTCCCTCAAGGTGATTCAAGCGCGAGCCGATACCCCGGGTGTAGTAAGAGTGGACCGGTAAGGATCGACGGAAACGGGATACGCGTCACATTTTGTTGACCCACCCCTAAAGTTTCAGGCGACCCTGCCGTTAACATCATTAAGCAGAACGTGAGAGTGATGCTATGACTATGAAAATCAGTGGATTGGATCCCCGTCCTTCCGTGGGCGTCGTACCTTCAGGTGGTGCCCGCGGAAAGCCGGCCGAAAGTAACGCTGGAGACAGCGCTTCCGGTCGTCCGAACGTCGAGGTCTCGACCTCGGCCCGTCGGATGGCTGACCTTGAGGCTCGGGTTACCGCTTCCTCCGGAATCAACGAAGCCAAGGTTGAGGCGATTCGTCTCGCCCTGGAGCGTGGCGAATATCAGATCGACTCCAAGAAAATCGCCGATCAGCTGATGAAGCTCGATTGGGAGATCGGTAAGGCATCCGGAAGAGTGTGACGAACGCCGCATGTCGACGCGCGAGGAAATCAAACAAGTCCTGACTCGTCTTCTGGAGGACGAACAGCGACTATTGACTCAACTCGAATCTCTTCTCGAGACCGAGAAGGCGATATTACTTCGTGACGACTCTCCAGAGCGCCTTGAGGCCGCATGCCGTTCACGTCAAGACTGCATGTTGGCGCTGCTTAGGCTTCAAAGCGAGCGACAGGGTCTCCTGCGACTCCACGGCTTTTCCATCGACAACGCTGGGCTCGCAAGCCTGATCAAAGCCTGCGATCCTGAGCGGGTGTTGCCACCGAGATGGGCCGAATGTGCCGATCTCGCTCGTCGCTGCCGCGACCTCAATGATCATAACGGCGCGCTCGTTGCGTCACGTATGCGCCGCATCCAAGGCATGCTCGAAGTGTTGACCGGCAAGCGCAGCGAGAAGATGACTTACGGGCGCCAAGCTCACCAGGGGTTCGGTACTCGCGGGCGCGTTCTCGCCACCGAAGCGTAATCACTCACGCGAGTCTTGGTGTATCGGGGCCATGCCCCAAACACGCCGTTATGCAAAGGGCCGCTTTCGCGGCCCCTGCATGATCACTCCCTGAGACTTTAGCGCCGACGGCGCTTCTTCTTGTGTTTATGTTCGACATGACCGTCACCGTGATGGTGCGGCATGTCGCCGTGGGCATGACCGTGGTCGTATTCGAAATCGACCGGATGATTATGCCCGTGGGTGTTGATCCACTTATAGAGATCCGGCTTCCACTGCATGATGCGATTGGCGGCCCGCTCGCGGTTTTCTTCAATATTGGTCCACGGATTGAAGTGGAAGTGATTGTAAAGCTGAGTGTCGGTACGACCGATGGCCAAGATACCGAGTTTGGAGGCGAAGGCCCCGTGGTTGATGTACGGCGGACGCCAGAAGTAACCGCCCGTGGGCAGGTCACCAAACTGCATCATCCAGGAAGTACCCCAAATGTGATACGCCTCTTCACAACAATCGTGATACGAAATGTTGTCCTGCCAAAAGTTCGGCGTCATGCAATAGAGGAACGTGAAGCCTTGCGTACGCGGATCGAAACGCAGGATCTTCACCATGCAACCGGGAGCGGTCGCGGGATAGAAGTTGGTGGAGGTCCACTGCATGTCGTCATACGAGTTGACGGCAGCAAAGCGATGTCGCTCAGCGTTCTTGTGATCGCTCGTCGACTCGACGAATGAGGGTTCGCCGTAGTTATAGAAAATGAGGCCGGTGGCGCCGCGCGGCGAGGTCAGCTCCTCGATGGCCACACCCGCCGGGACGAAGAAATAGCTACCGGGCCCCCAGACTTTCTCTCCGACCTTGATGTAGCCGGACTGGATGAACAGCTCGTACTCCGTGTAGCTCATGCCCGGCGGTTGGCGATACCCCGGCTCGAATAAACAGGTCATGGTGCACGCGCCATCGTCGGTGTCGAGCGACAGCATTTTGTAGTGCATGCCCTTCGGGAAACCCGGGAGGGTCATTTTCTTGAAGGGGACGTCGCGGTCGACGAAGGGTTCTATATGCGGTCTAGCCATGTTGATGTACTCCCTTGACGTCGATCAGAACACAACCTTGAACTTACGCTTCGGCTTCACCGGAATTTCCTCTGGGGCCACCTTACGCATCTGGTTGTAGTGCACGTGGACACCGCGCGTCTGGATTCGGTAGAGGAACTCGGCAATCCACTTATCGCGCTTAGGTGTCAGCGCCTCTTGCTCATCGACGATCTTGTTGTAACGCTTTTTCTGTTCCGCGATTTCCTGCTTGAGCCAAGCCTGAACCGCTCGACTGCGTTTGTGGGCGATGAACTTCATCTGCTCTCCTCCAACCGTTTAGGTCTGCCGTCCCCTTGGAATATACGCTGCTCGGGGCACGGGGGTGGAGCCCACCCCCCAGTCGCTCAGCCTCCCTGTCCACTCTGCGACCTCTTGCCCCTCAGGACGGCTAGACTGACCCGTATGCTGCGCGCCATCCGAATCGTAACGCTCACGGTATCCAACGTCACGGAAGCCGAGTGCGCGTACGTGGATTGGCTCGGATATCAGCGAGTAGAGCGCGGACGTATTGATAGCGAGCTCGCGAACTGCTGGGGCACACCCCTCATCGAGGACAGCCCCTACGCCATTCTGCGGAGTCCTGCGGGACCGGAGGTCATGCTTCGGCTGATCGAGCGCCCGATCACACTCGGATTCGCACCACTTCAGACCTACGGGTGGAATGCGAACGAGATGCTCGTCCTCGACCCCGTCGCGCTGGAACAGCGATTGCGCAAACCGGATTCACCCTTTGAGGTCATAGGAGCCTCTGCGCCGCTCGATTCGAACCCGAGCATTATCGCGATGCAGGCCATCGGGCCCAATCGGGAACTCAATTACTTTACTAAGATTCCGCCAGAGGGCGGCGCTTTCATCAAACATTCCGCGCGAGCTTTCGTGGATCGCAGCTTCATCATGGTCGTCGGTGGGCCCTCCATGCGGGCACTCAGAGATTTCTACGGTCAGCGTCTTGGAATGACCGTTACCGAGCCCTTCGCCTCTCGGGTCTCAGTGCTCAACGACGCCCTCTCGCTACCCACCGACCATCGCATCGCGCTCGCCTTGGTGCCGCTTTCATCGAGCTTCGTTCTCGAGCTC
>JBIIHO010000139.1:0-5017 GCA_044235605.1 Steroidobacteraceae bacterium
CGAAAAGGTTAACGTCTGGCTTGCGGTGGTTGTGAACCCGCTCGCTAGTTCATTACTTGTTCTTCGTTGCGGCTCGGCGAGTGCGGTGACCTTAACGGCGTAGTTACCAGCCCTAGTCGCGCCGGTTCCGCTCGCGGCGCCAGTTACAACGCCCGTGTTGCTTGATGACACCGTAAGCTGATTCAGCTTCGCAACGCCTGCGATTTCGGTTGCAGCAGACTGCAGCGTTGAGATCGCATTGTTGAGTAGAGCGCCTGTTGATATTGCGACGTCAGCTTTCTTTTTCTCAGCATCAATAAGCTTCTGTCGCGGCTCTTTCGTGGCTGCTACGAGATTGGTTACGAGCTCCTGAGTATCAAGATCGGCGGCACCGAGCGTCTTGATAACGTTTGTGTTAACGGTTGCCACCGTCTTACCTCAGGTTATCCAGCAACGACAGCTGAGACAGCCGCCCCATCAGGCTCTGCGTCGCCTCCATCAGTAACTGCTGCTTTTGCAGCTGTGCGAGTGCTGCAGCAAAGTCGAGCTCTTTAAGCTCCGCCAAGCTCTCCTGAGCGCGGATGCTGGTTTCTTGCGCGAGGCGCTCACTGATTTCGAGGCGCTGCTGTACACCGCCTGTTCGAGCAATGACCGTTCCAAAGTTGTTTGAAAGGCCTTCAACGTCGGAGAGACCCTGCGCACGCTTAGCTAAGTCGCCGGTACGATAGGCGGTTTCTAGATCATCGAGCAGCGCGAACATATCGACGGCCTTTCCGTCACGTTCAACTGCCTTCCAGGCGCTCGGGCCCGGTACGGTGACATCTTCATACCCCACGTCGTTCACTCGAACACGCAGTGGCGTGCCGGAGCCGACATATTCCACAGTGCCATCGGGCTTCAGCTCATAGGGCGGCGCACCGCTTCGCACACCGCCAAATACGTAGCGATCATTCGAATCTTTAGTGTTCGCGAGGTCGAGCAAGCTGCGTTTGATGCTCGCCACTTCCTCGGCATAGCTGTCAAGAATCGTTTGCGAGGTTTGCGAGTTGGCGCCTTGGAATGCGATTTCTTTAAGTCGGTCGGAAACCTCGGCCGCCACCTCGAGGGCGCGCGCCTGCGCATCGACACCCACCTTCACACGCGATACCGACTCAGAGTCCGCGGTGAGCGTCTTGAGACGACTTTCGACCGCCTGCACCCGACCGACGAGATCAGCGGCCTCGGAGGGTGAGCTGTACTTGAAGCCTGTTGAGAGCTGCCCCTGGATCTTCGTTATGCCCTCAGCGTTTTCCGACAACTTGTCGGTCAACTGCTGAAAAATCATGGAGGTTGATACACGCATGGAGGATAACCTTCTTTATAAACGCTGCATCAAAGTGTCGAAGAGACGGGTGGCCGTCTGAATGACCTGAGCATTCGCCTGGTATGCCTGTTGATATCGCAAGAGATCCGACAACTCTTCGTCGAGGTTTACGCCAGAGACTCGGTCGCGGTTTTCACGCGCTTGATCGAAGACCACCTTCTGCGCATCGCGCCCGACCTCAGCCTGAACGGTCAGCACGCCGACGCGGTTGACGAGATCTTCGTATTCCTGTTGCACAGTCTGCTTCGACGGCAGGAGGTTCCGGTCGAACTGCAACTGGGCGATCAGCGAGATCATCCGGTTGTCGCCCAGCGCATCGTCGTTACGTGCGATGGTGAAACGGTCTCCATCCGAGGGCACGTTCTTTAGCGTGATCGACCAGTTGTCGTACCGTACGGTACGCGAGGTCGTATCAAACACTCCCGACGAAACTTCCGTATTCGTCGCGGTGTCGATCAGTCGATAGTTCGTCTTCGTGAATTCGAGCGAATAGGTTCGGGCGTCGGTTTTGAGTTCGGCTGGCGGTTCACCCGCCGAGTACGTGCCGGAGAGCGACACCTTGGTTGCCCCGCCATCCTTGTTGACACCGAACACGAGCAAATCCTCGGCGATCGGTTGATCCATCACGAAACCCGATCGAAGCCCGAGGCCGCCGAATACGCTGCGAGGGGTTCCTGCAGCCAGATCGACGTTGATCGGCCCATTGTTGAAGTAGGCCTTCGACTCGAGCCCCAAGGTATTGGCACCGACGACGAGCGACGCGCCGGTCTTATCAGCGGCATTGGTAAGCTGAACACCTCGCTCGACGGTACATCCGGTTGCTGTTTCTTCCGCGAGAATCGAGCCGTCGATCACCTTACCGGTCAACTTAGTCGCAGAAAGATCAGTAATCACGATGGATTTGGTCTTGGAACTCGCGCTGACGCCACCCGCAGAGATGCGTATGACGTCGCCCACCTTGAAACCATCGGTGATGTAACTTCCGCCGTTGGTTCGTTCCAGAACGTATGCGCCGGTCGTGGCAGGACTCGCGCTGATCGTGAGGTTGAGCCCCGTGGATAACAGCCCTCCCGTGGCGACCAGACCGTTCGGTGTCACGGTGCCGTCGGGGCGAGTGATGCCCGCATTGATCAATCCAACCAGGGTATCCGAGGCTTTCTTGGCCGTAAGGCTTTCGTTGTCGCGCAGATAGGCGTCGTCACGCTCGGCAAGACCCAAGGTATTACGACCGATCTTGATGCGTGCATTATCCGATTTAACCGTGAGGACGACCTCCCCATTAACCGAAGAGTACGCTGCTTGGATATTGCCGCCTTTGTCATTGATGAGCTTGGCAAGGCCTGACGTGCTATTGAGCGACGAAAACGTGAACTTCTCGTCGTTCAGGTAAAGATAATCGCTACCCGCCAGGGCTTTATCCGAGATGCGCAATCGAAATCCGACGGTGTACTCGCCACCGTTGATCTCGATTGAGGCTTTATCCTGCGTCGTCACATCGATCGCGCCGACGTCGAAGCGCACATCGTTGAAGGCAGTCAACACGAGCTTGCCATCACTTTCCTGTGCGGCAACACCCGTGAGCGCACGCGTATCGTTGATAGCATCGACGACGTTACCGAGCGAGGTTTCCGGCGTATCAGATAAAGTGACCGGAACCGACTGGTTATTGATGCGTAACGTCTGCGTTCCCGCCGCGGTGCCGGTGACCGCCTCGCCATAAATACGGGCGGGCGACAGGATGACATTTCCGTCTACGTCAACCTGACTGCCACTCTCGGCGTAGACGCCACGGCCAAAGTTGAGATCGAGATAGGCGTCATCGCCCGTCTTGTTCAAATACCTATCGGAGTAGATCGCTCCGGCATAAAAGCCGTAGGTTTCCTTCACGATGTTGGAGTCCATCGCAGGACCTGAGATCTGACGGCCATCGCGAGTAAAGACTGCGAGTTCGGAGCCCTCGCCGATCGCCGTGTTCAGCGCGATCTTGGTATAACCCGCGGGGATGACCGCGATCGGACCCGTGCGCGCCGCGATGATCGTATCTTGATAGACATCGATCCCCTTAGCCGTGAAAGTCTCCTCACCGACTGGCGCCTTCGGACTCGGTAGGATGTCTTCGATGGAGCGGACGTCGACACTCGCACGTGGCTCCGTGATCGTCATCTCGGCCGCAGACGCGCCCAAGTTAGAGATATCCGCACGGATCGAGAACCGACCCGCACTTGCCACCTGCGAACCATCTTTGATGAGTGCAGAGAACGTCGCTGCAGGATGATCTTCTGGACTGATTCGGAAAGTGTCGCCGTTACGCGGCGTTCCCTCGACGGCAAAGCGAAGACCGTCGAGGTCGATTGCGGCGGTACCCGTCGCTGTGCGCCCGCTCGAAAGCTCCTTCACGGTCCAACTTCCAGCTGACGCATTGAAGGTCATTTCGTACGCGCTCGACTTCACGTTTTCAGGATCGATCACCTCGACCCCTAATCGCGCACTGCCGCCATTGGCTTTACCGTCCACGACGAACCGCGGTCCGACGTAGAAAAGATCTTCACCCGGTCGACCCGAGGCATCGAGACCTTCGCGATGCAATTTATTGACAGCGCGGCCGAAGGAGAGCGCAAGCTCGTCGAGCTTGTCCACGGCAAGGCCGAGCCCCTGACGGCGGAATGCCACCAGTCCACCGACTAATCCGGTTTTGACACTGGGGAGAACCACGGGCTGGCTAGCCGCATCGAGTACGAACTCTGCCTTACCGTAATCATAAGAATCGAATGACGCTGATATCGTGCGTGAGCGCCCGTCTTCAACGAGTGCGACTCCAGAGGCGCTTTCGCCCGCGTAAATATTGGCAGAGCCACTATTCGTGAGCACCACCGTCACGCCGATTTTCTTTGAGAGCTCACGGATCGCGTTATCGCGCTGATCGAGCAACTGCATGGGCTGCTCAGACGCAGAAGATCGCTTCAACAACTGATTATTGAGTGAGGCGAGTTGCGACAGAAGCGTGTTGGCTTCCTGTAGCGCTTGATCGACTTGCGCTCTCGAATCGAGATCGAGACCCGCAGCGGTAGCCGCCAGACTCCGAAAACGTGCTGCGAGACCTTCCGATTTCGCGAGGAATCCTGCACGCGCACCGGCGGACGCCGGCGATGCCTCGAGCTCACGAGCACTGTCAAAGAAATCTTGGAATGCACCGTGCAGGCCTGCCTCGGAGCTTCCGAGTGCATCTTGAAGGGCCTGAAGCTCCTTGAGCATGCCCTGCTCCGCCTCGAGCCCCGAGGTTGCACGCTGCAGATTCTCTTCTGCAAAACGATCGTACAGACGTTGTATTTCGGCGAATCGAACGCCCGTACCCACGCTGACAATGGCCGACGGATCTTGCCCCGACGAAGCGAGCACCGCTCGCTGACGTACGTAGCCTTCGGTCTGAAGATTGGCGATGTTGTTGCTGGTGGTCGCCAGTGCGCGTTGATAGGCGCTGAGACCCGAGACACCAATTCCAATGAGATCCGCCATCTCAGCGCCCCTTGATTTCGAGGCCGCGCTGCTTCAGCACGACGTCGGTCGGGACATCCGCCGGTGCGCGACGTTCGGCGAGATTGGGATCCGTCTTCGCCAACTGCTGTTCGATGAACGGCGCGAGTCCGATGCCGCCGGCTTTTGACATACCGAGCGCCA
>JBIIHO010000141.1:0-5014 GCA_044235605.1 Steroidobacteraceae bacterium
CTGAATCGCGAGGACGAGATCATCCTGCTCGCTGACCGCATTCGGTCGATAGTTCGCGTTGGGCGGCAATCGCAAACGGATACCGCCGACCATCGCTTCCTTGATCGATTTGGCCGGCGTCGAACTAGCGTACGTATCATTCGGCGCTTCTGTTTTTGTCGACAGGTTTGTATTCGCGGGGAAACCAGTCGAGAGCGTGCTCGTGCCATCGACGAACGTCGCGTACAACATGAACTCCGCGACTTCCGGATCGTAATCCGGATTTGCTGCGCCGCTCGACGTCTTCGAGAGAACTTCAACCTTCTTGTCGTCGCCGAATCGCGTGTTGATCGCCTTGGTGAGCTCTGCGGCGAGCTCAGTACCACTCAACGACTTACCTCGGAGGCTGTCCGGGAGATTGATCGACACCGGGTCCGAGTCATCGATGCTAATTTTTAGCAGGCTGTTATTTGAGAGACCTTTCTCAGTCGCAGTCGCAGATCCCACGTTGACCGTCGAACCCGACGAGAAATCCGCTCCGGCGAATCCGCCTTCGGTATCGCTCAGGGTGTTGGTCACCAGCATCGAAAACGGAGTCGCCGCCGCGTCGGTCGAGAAGAAAGTCAGCGTTCCGTCGACAGCCTTGCCGGTGAAGGAAATACCGAGATCCGCGAGCGTGCCAGCACCCGTCTTTGCGGCCTCGGTTGCAATGATCGAATCGATAGTTGACGCGGTCAGTTCTTTGCCAATTGCCGGAGTGAAATCGAGCGTGACGTCCTTAGCTCCCTTCGTCAGCTTGATCGTGTACTTCTCAGTGTTAAGCGCGGTTGAAGACCTCACCGCGTTAGTCCAAGTACCACTCGACGTGGTGCTCGCCTCAGAGCCGCCGATGATGACCTTATTGTTATCGGTGCTGCCGAAGTCGAAACCGACGTCGTTACGATCGATGAAGCCGCCGGTCAAACGCGCCGGGGTCGAATCGACCTTGGTCGTCTGATCGTTAAGGTAATACAACGGATGAGGCGCTCCGGCATTGAAGGTCGGATCAAAGTCGGTCGGGTCCGTCGTCTGCTGACCAAACTTATCGATGTAGAGGTTCTCGCCCTTGTCGGTCCTAGCATTGAGCAGCGCGGGCTTAATCTCGCGGTCACCGACGTAGATGTACGTCTGCCATTTGTTCGAGGGGTCTTCCACCGTCGCGTTCGATACCTTCACGTAGTAAATCGTGGCGATCGACGGGTTGCCGAGGGAGTCGAACACGGTGATCGAGGTCGATCGGTTGAATGTGTCAGGATCATTTCGATCGAAGCGATAAACTGCTGCGCCACTCGTATATCGATCCTGCTGCGGGATGATCTCCGCGTCAGCCGGCAAGTTAACGCCGAGGTCAATCTTTGACGATGCACGCGGGAGCCCCGCGGTGCTCGGCAGCTGCAGCGACTTGGCTGAGCTCAAACCGGTCGCGACGACGGATCCGTCGTCGTTGACGGGGAAAACTTGGACGAACTGCCCCGATGAGTCGACGACGTATCGGTCGTTGTTGACGCGGAACGAACCGTTTCGCGTGAAGACCGACTGGTTCGAGGTCAGGTTCGGCTTCAATACGAAGAAGCCCTGGCCCTGAATCGCCATGTCGAGCGAGTTCTGTGAGAACGCGACGTTACCTTGCGAAAATTCCTGCGCCACACCTTTCAGCAGCACGCCCTGTCCGATCGAGCCGGAGGCGTTCTGCAACGGCGAGGTTGCGAAGATGTCGCCGAATTCGGCGCGCGCCTTTTTGAACCCGACGGTTCCCACGTTCGCGATGTTGTTACTCACGATACCGAGTTCGGCTTTGGCGGCGTTGAGGCCCGTCAGCGAGGTATAGAAAGACATGTCTTGTTTTCTCCGACGATTTTTGGAATGCGCTCGTCAGCGCATGGTGCTTACTTGTGAAAGAGGAACTTGCGAACCGTTCTGAAGGTTGAGGACGATGTCCTGTCCCCTCATCGATACGCTATTGACCGGGATGTAGAGCAGCGCTTTCGCCGCTTCGGTTTTTCCACCGCGGCTGACGCTGACGTCCACCTGATATCGACCAGGTAATGCATTGACGCCACCGGGCAGAGCTCCGTCCCATGAGAACGGATAGTCGCCCGCACCAGACGGTCCGAGCTCGAAGGTCTCCATGATTTGGCCGACGGCGTTTCGGATATATACGACCGCTCCATCGACCGGCTCTGTAATCCGAACCGAGCCATCGAGCGATCCGCCCTCAGTGAGCTCACCGTAGTTGCCGCTCGACAGCACCGATCGGCCAATCAACGAGCCGCTCGATAAGAGACGCGCGCTCGACATTTGGTCCGAGAGACCCTGCAATTGCTTCGACATCTCGCCGATGGAATTCACCGTCGAGAACTGCGCCATTTGACCCAGGAACTCGCCGTTTTCCATTGGGGCGAGAGGGTCTTGGTTCTTGAGCTGCGCCATCATGAGTTTAAGAAACTCAGCCTGGCCCAAAGAAGTGGAGCGTTGCACTTCCTTTTGCTTCTCGGCTTCAAGGCTAAGGACACCCGGTGGTAACTCCGAGCGACTCGATGAAGGAATGGTGGTGCTCGCCATACCCTAGTCCCTACTTCGTATTCATATCGATGGTGCGCATCATCAACTCGCGAGCGGTGCTCGCTGTCGTGATCGCGGTTTCGTAGGCCCGTGCGGCGTCCAGCATGTCTGTCATTTCCTCGAGAGGATTGACATTCGATCGATAGACATACCCTTCAGCGTTCGCCAAAGGATTGCTCGGATCGAAAACCTGCGCGTTGACCCGATTGGTCTCGGAGATCGTTTTGACTTGCACACCAAAGCCGCTTTGGATTTCCGTCGACGCCTGCTCCAAGACCGTCGCGAAGACGGGTCGCTTAGCGCGATAAGCCTGATCGGCAGACCCCGCCACCGTCTCGACATTCGCGAGGTTCGAGGCGATGGTGTTCAGTCGTACGGTCTGTGCATTTAGTGCACCGCCCGCCAGCTTGAGGATGTTCGAGAGTGACATGTTCGTTCTCCTGGGTGTCGGGCTTTAATCGCCACGATACGCCTTACGCAGTCCAGAGAGCGCTCCTTCCGCGAAGCGCAACGCAGCCAGGTAGCGCCCAGCAGCATCGCCATAGGCAGCTTCTTCAATGTGTGTCTCCACGGTGTTGCCATCGCGAGATGGCGCAAGAGGAATCCGAAACATCAATGCATCGCGAGTGAGTTGTTCGGATGACTCGACATGTTTCATATGAGTCACCGCAAGACGCATTTCATCTCCAGCGTCCGCGAGTGCACGCTTGAAATCGACGTCGCGCGCACGATAGTTAGGCGTGTTCGCATTGGCGATGTTCCCGGCAATCACTTCGAGGCGACGCGCCTGGACGGCGGCCGCTGTCGGAAAGACTCCAAGTGCTCGATCAATGTTCGACATCTATTTACGGTGCTCCAAACACAAAACTCGTAATAAGCGGGAAGGGCTGAGCAAGACTTGTGCCAAGCCTCAACTCGCTCCCCACATCAATCGCCCACGCGACGCAGTAGAAATTCGCCGCAAGAAATTCCTGCGAGTGAGCTCACCGCTTTAGGCCTATAAAAGAAGGCGTTTTGATAACGCGATTGCTCCGTATGCAATCAGCACTTAGAAATCATGGGAGACGCGCTCCCATGACTCGCGTCGGCAGTGGTGACCGGCAACTTTTCGTAGAAACGCTCTCGCGAACCGGCAAAGGCTTGCCGGAACGGCGGTAAGCATCGGTGTCGAGCTTTCGTCGTTAAACGCGTACGACATTTCGATACCGGACCGCAGATTTGTAAGGCGTCGATCGGACTCGACACCCTCATCACCACGAGCGTCTGTCTGCGGAAATAGCGGGTGAAATTGCCGATTAAATAGCGATCGAGAAAGAGTTCTTCCGCTCTTCTCACCCTTTATTCGTGATGCGCCCGTGACCTTTGAATGACGCAACATTGTCTTAATGGACGTTCCGTGGCCCGAACCTTGCTTTGTCATTGGCCGTCGGCGTGCTCAAGCATTGACCGGCAGTTGGCACGTCTCGTGCATGAAGGATTTTGACAGGACCACAACCGACGAGTTTTCGACGGAGACCGTACATGCCTCTTACGATTAATACGAACATCGCCTCCATCCAATCGGAGCGCGCCCTCGCGGCGAACCGCGGCAATATGGAGACCGCCATGCAGCGGTTGTCCTCGGGCAAGCGCATCAATTCCGCATTGGATGACGCATCGGGCCTCGCCGTCGCCAACCGGATGCGCAATCAGATCGAAGGTCTGAACATGGCGATCCGTAACGCCAACGACGGCATTTCGCTCTCTCAAACTGCGGAAGGCGCGATGGAGGAATTGCAAAACGTGTTGCTCCGTATGCGCGAGCTCGCGGTGCAAGCCTCGAACGGTACCTACACCGATGAAGACCGCAGCTACATCGCTGCCGAATTCGACGAACTCATGAAGGAAATGCGCCGCGTCTCTAACCAGGCTGCCTGGGATGGTGACGTGAAGCTCATTGCTGAAGGCGCGAAGCCCCAGCAAGTGCAGGTCGGTATCAATGCGGCAGATTACATTCAGATCCCGCTGCAGTCGTTGACGGTTGAGGACCTCAATCTTTCCGCCAAAGTTAATGTCAACTCTTCAGGTGGAGCCCAGATCGACAACTTCTCGTTCTTGGGTTTAACGGCCGGAACAGAACCGGCTGTCGAATACGTGCCTGCAGGATATTCGACTGCAAGTGATTTAACGGACGTCAAATTTACGAGTCAGCCCCTACCCAATTTTGAGTTGACGATCTGGAACGGTGCACGCGACGCGGATGGCAATCCAGAAGGTGGCGCAACCGGCACGACCGTACTGAGCGCCAACGGCGCTGGATCGGTCCAAGACCTGATTAAACGATTGAAGGCTCATCCGAATTTCGACCCAACGACGGTCGACCTTCAGTTCAAGGGTGGCAAACTTGAAATCGTCTGGAAAATTGCGGGGCAGCCCGATCCGCAAAGCAGCTTGA
>JBIIHO010000142.1:0-5011 GCA_044235605.1 Steroidobacteraceae bacterium
CATGTCGGGAATCTAACCCAATCCTCGATTAGCCGGCTCGAATGATCGCAATCTCAATTCAAAAGAATTGCGAAGATGGCAATAAGATCCGGAATCAGGAAAAGTACTGTGCGGCGAGCAGGTCGAGCCGCTGCTCAAAATCGGC
This sequence comes from Steroidobacteraceae bacterium, assembly GCA_044235605.1. Taxonomy (GTDB): domain Bacteria; phylum Pseudomonadota; class Gammaproteobacteria; order Steroidobacterales; family Steroidobacteraceae; genus UBA964. Next base: position 146 of record JBIIHO010000142.1, read on the forward strand.
ACCTGTCGGCAGCAAGACACAGCCCGGAGGTAACTCCTCGGGGGTGACCAAACGCGCTGCGAAACCGCCGACCCAAACTTCACATCGCCCGCTTAGTTGTTCGGCGAGCTCGCGTAACTGATCGAGGGCTGGCACCTCATTCTCCGGCATGACGAGCGACACCAGCACCGCGCGCGCATCGACCTCGAGCGCAAAGCGAGCCAGCTCCTCCGGCGGAACATCGACACCTAAATAATGCGTACGGAAGCGACGCGTCGCGGCGAGCCAGCTGCACATCAGAATTCCGAGCTCGTGACGCTCGCCCGAAAGCGTCGAGAGCACGAGGCAGGGGCCGTTGTCGGAGCGCAGATAACCGCGCGACACACTAATGATGAGGCGCCGCACGATGTCGGTAACCATGTGCTCTTGGGCGATCGACACCTCACCGCGGTGCCATCGCTCACCGATCTCGCGGACGAGCGGCACGAGTACCGTGTTCACGACTTCGTTCGGAGGCAGCAGCGCGACCGCAGAGGTCAGCACTTCTTCAACGCCGGAGGGGTCGGAGTGCTCGGTGGCGTCGATTGCTCGTTCGACGTAAGACTGTCCGCGTGTCGGACCGGGGCGCGCTTGGCCCCCGGAGTCGGCAACGAGCTTTGCGAGCTCGTCGTCAGGAAGAGAAGCGAGACGGCTGATGGTATGGCCCAGCTCGGTCGCCGTACGCAGCAAGCGCAGACGAGCGACATCCGCGGCCGAATAGGTGCGCCGGCCCGAGGAATCTCGAGAAGGACGCACCACTTCGTATCGGCGCTCCCAAGCTCGAAGGGTCTCCACCGTGAGACCGGTGGCCTGGGAGACCGCCTTGATCGTGAACTGGCCCGCAGGGGGGGTCGTCGCAAGCCTGTTCATGATTTGTTCATCTCGTGTATAGCCTTAACCTGTACAGAAGCTTGACAGATTCCCACGCTCCTGTCATCCTCTCTCTCGTCGAAACAAAGCGTACGCAGGAAAGCCGGTACGCCACAGAGCAACCAACGGAGTACTGCCATGATTCGTTTCAACGCTAAGAACTTTGCCGCCGCCGCCCTTTTGGGCCTGGCGTCGGTCGCCGCCCAAGCTAACGGTTCGTCCACCGTCCTCGACGTCGCCAAGGGAAAGGGTAATTTCAGCACCCTCGCCAAGGCCATCGAAGCGGCGGGTCTCAACGACGCCCTGACGGCCAACGGCCCGATCACCATTTTCGCCCCGACGGACGAAGCCTTCGCCAAGCTGCCCCCGGGCCAGCTCGAAGCCCTGCTCCGTCCGGAGAACAAGGACCAGCTCGTTAAGATCCTCACCAACCACGTGGTGCCGGGTAAGGCCCTCGAAGAGAACGATCTGAAGCGCACCCGCAGCGCCAAGACCGTCTCCGGTGAAGACGTGAAGATCGAGCTCGTTCGTGGCCGCGTCCGTGTCGACGGCGCCCGCGTCTCGGGTGACTTCAATGCCGCCAACGGCGTGGTCGTCGCCATCGACAGCGTCCTGCTGCCGAACTAATCGAATCAAGGACACGGCGTCCCGTTCGGGGCGCCGTTCCGGACACGGATGTCCGGATGTAAGGAAACCCCCGTCCAAGGATGATCCGGGTGGAGTGGACCGAAAGGTTCACTCCACCCCGGACGACGGTTGAGCGTCGTAAGATGCGCAGGTGTTTACCACCACTACCGTAGGCAGCCTCCCCAAGCCGGACTGGCTGGCCGAACCCGAAAAACTCTGGCCCGAGTGGCGTCTCAAAGACGCTGAGTTGCAGCAAGGCAAAGAGCGCTCTGCGCTCGAATGGCTGCGCGAGCAGGAAGCAGCCGGCATCGACGTCGTCGGGGACGGCGAGCAATTCCGCATCCATTTCGTCCATGGCTTCCTCGAGCAGCTCGAGGGAATCGATTGGAATCGAAAGACCCGAATGGGAATTCGTAACAATCGTTACGAAGCCGACGTCCCCACCGTCACTGGACCCCTTTCGTGCCCTCGCCCGGTTCACGTGGCTGATGCGTCATTCATGCGCCGTCAGACCGAGCATCAACTCAAGATCACGCTGCCGGGCCCTATGACGATCTGCGACACCCTCGCCGATGGGTACTACGGTCGACGTGCCGATATGGCGATGCGTTTCGCCGAGCTGCTCAACGCAGAAGCTCGAGAAATCGAAGCGGCCGGCGCCGACGTGATCCAGTTCGACGAACCCGCGTTCAATGTTTTCTTAGAAGAAGTCCGTGACTGGGGACTACCCGCCCTCGAACGCGCCATGCAGGGTCTCAAAGCGACCACGGTCGTACATATCTGCTACGGCTATGGAATCGAAGCGAATATCCGATGGAAGGAATCTCTCGGTAATCAGTGGCGACAGTACGAACAGATTTTCCCGTGGATCAACCAGAGCAGCGTGAAGCAGGTCTCGCTCGAGTTCGCTGGGTCGCGCATCCCTCACGAGGTGCTGCGTCTGTTGCCCGACAAAGAATTATTAGTCGGCGCCATCGAAGTGCTGCCAGGCAAACTCGAAACCCCTGAAGAAGTGGCTCATAACATTCTCGAGGCCACACAGCACGTCGAGAAGTCGCGTCTTTTGCCTTGCACCAATTGCGGTATGGCGCCGCTCTCGGCTGAGCTAGCCCGCGGTAAGTTACGCGCTCTGGGTGCCGGTGCAGCAATCGCGCGTAACCGCCTCTGATCGACTCGTGTCCGAGGATCTTCAACTCTCGGATCACCGCGTCGTCCTTTGCGGGGCGAATGGAACCCTGGGGCGTGCCATCGCAAGAAAACTCGCTGATGAGGGCTCGCATCTCGCGCTACTCGGTCGAAACATCGATCAGCTGAGTGCTGTAGTCGAGAGCTTACCCGCCGCAGCGAGTGGCCGCCGTCATCTCGTCGTCCAGTGCGATCTCGAACAACAGGAATCGATCGATGTAGCCATCGAGACGGCCGACAAAGCTCTCGGTGGTATCGACGCATTCATTTCGGCTGCAGGCGCCTCACAAGGTGGAATTTTTTGGGAACTCGATGATGCGGCGTGGCAGCGCAATCTCGAAGTCAAACTGTTTGGCACACTGCGGATCCTACGCACTGTCTCGGCACGTATGACGCAGTCAAAACGTGGGCGTATCGTCATCGTTGCAGGAAACTCTGCTGAAAAACCCGACCCACGCATGCTGCCTGGTGCTGCCGCCAATGCCGCTCTGCTCGCCGTCGTCCGCGGTCTTGCAAAGGAACTCGAACCGCTAGGTGTCGCCATCAATGCCGTGAATCCGGGTCCCGTTCACTCGCCGCGTCTCGAGGCCTTGATGAAGGCCGAGGCGGAACGCAGCGGCGTAACCCCCGAGCAAGCGACCACCGCATTCCTTGAGCGTATGGGGATTCGCGAACTGGTTACACCGGAGGACGTCGCAACTTATGTGGCGTTCTTCGCATCATCATTGTCCAGCCATCTCACCGGAACTTCGATCACCCTATGACGGATCAACTTGGCCATCGAGCGCGCATCGCCATTGTGGTTCCCTCGACTAACACGAGTTGTCAGCCGGAATCCGAGATATTGCGACCCCCGGGGGTCACCAATCAGACCGGACGTATCAGCATCAAAGAAAGGCCGCTCACGAGCGACCAGGCGTTCTTGGAACACGTACAAGCCATGCGTGATGGCATGCGCACGGCTGTCGATCAAGTAATAACCTGCCAGCCGACACACGTGATCATGGGGGTCGCGCTCGAGGCCTTTTGGGGTGGCGTCGCCGCTGCTGACGAGCTGCAACGCGAACTCGCCGATCGAGCGGGTGTCGGCGTATCGATGGGATCCACCGCTACCGTCGCCGCATTGCAACGATTCGGTGCCAAATCGATCGCGGTACTCACACCCCACCAGCCGCGGGGCGACGAACAAGTTCGGCGATACTTTGAGGAGGCGGGGTTTTCGATCAAGCGACTCATCGGACTCAAATGCCCCTCGCCCGTGCAAATTGCTCACACCACGCGGCAACAAGTCGTCGATTCTTTACATACTCTGAATGGCGATGACGTCGATGCCCTCGTTCAGGTGGGCACTAACCTTGCCGCTATCGGCGTATGCGCTGAGGCCGAACGATCTTTCGGAAAGCCGGTACTGGCGATTAATGCGATCACATATTGGGATGCCCTGCGACGGTGCGGCATCGAAGATCGGATTTATGGCTGCGGTCGAACCCTCGAAGAGTTTTGACGAGATGACGCTATGAACGATCGCGTACTGATCGCCGGCGGCGGGCCGAGCGGCATGGCGACCGCGCTGTTTTTGACCGAGCGCGGCGTCCCCGTCACGGTGATCGAACGTAGCGTCGAGCCGCATGCCGATCCTCGCGCCGCGACCTATCATCCTCCGACACTAGAGATGCTCGCACCGAGCGGCGTCACGGACGATCTGCATTCGCAGGGTATCGTCGCGCAGCGATGGCAGTTCCGTGATCGACGTGACGGACTCGTCGCAGAGTTCGATCTCGGACTGCTCGCAAACGACACCCCGTACCCTTACCGACTCCAGTGCGAGCAGCACAAGCTCGTCGACATGATGGAGCAACGCGTGGCGAGTTCGCCGCTCGCAACGATTATTCACGGCGCGACAGTGGATGAAGTCACTCAGAGCATGTCCCAGGTGAGCGTCGGACTAGTTCATACAAGCGGGCAGCGCGAATATCTTTCAGGCTCGTATCTCGTAGGAGCCGATGGCGGACGAAGCATCGTTCGGAAAAGCCAGAACATCGAATTCAACGGGTTCACTTGGCCTGAGCGTTTTCTTGTCATTACGACGACCTTCGACTTCGAATCGCTGGGGTATACCTACAGTTCGTTCACCATGGATCCTGTGGAATGGGCCGCGACATTCAA
>JBIIHO010000006.1:0-15628 GCA_044235605.1 Steroidobacteraceae bacterium
GGAACCGTATTGGTCGCGTGGCCGGGCAGCGAAACGGCTGCTGCGGCACTGGCTTGGCCGACTCTCATTGTTCTCATCGGTTGCTTCGGTTGGTCGCTCGGTACGTTTTACATTCGCAACTCCGGCACGTCGCTAGACCTCATGACCTTCACTGCACTGCAGATGCTCTGCGGAGGCGTCATGCTGATCTTTCCCGCATTGATCGCGGGTGAGCTGACGCAGTGGAGCTGGGATCTCGGCGGTCTCGCTGCGCTCGCCTATATGACGATCGTCAGTTCGTGCATCGCGTACACGGCTTACGCGTGGCTGTCGGTCAATGTAACGCCAGCGCAGTTATCGACTTATGCATTCGTGAACCCCGCGATCGCTCTGTTGCTCGGGTGGTGGGTTCTCGAAGAGGGTCTCGGGCCGCTACAGATTGCAGGTACCGCCGTCATCCTCGGGGGTACCTTACTCATCAACTGGCCGCGCCGTTCGGCAGGAACCGAGTCACGCGTCAGCAGCGCGGAACCAGAGGCTCCGCCCGGAGCTTGACGAAATCGCTCTCCACACCACTACGACGCTCGCGTGACGGAAACTCGATAATGGCCACGAGGTTTTGTCCGTCCGTCCCGCGTATGTTGGTCAGACCCTCATAACGTTTGAGTGTGCGATCGCTCTTGCGATATGACACCTCGATGTATGGCAGAAACCAACCGAATACGCCTGAGAGATTCAGGCGAATGACGCTCGTTGTCGCACCCTCGATCTGCATCTCGCGATTTTTTTTGACCTTGAAGGTGAGATAGTCGAGTCGACTCGGAATGAGAAACGGAAATCTCACGGTCTTGCCCGCTTCGAGCTCCGTCCAGTGCTTACGTACGAATTCATCAAAACCTGCATCTGACACCAGGGCAACGTCCGTCGAAACCTTTGCCTCGCGTCGGGCAGCTTTCGGGTTCTCTTGCTGAAAGACTCGAGGGCCTTGTGAAGTGCGACGTAGTCCCTCCGTATATCCACTGCGTGCATCGGTGAACGTAAATTCTGGTGTCTCTCGCGAGGCGCCGTAAGTGAGTTCCTTTCGTGCGAATGCTGGACCCTCAGCAGAGCAGCGATACATCACGATCCGTGTTTCACCGACCTCTCCGGAGCGACGAACGTGATGAGACTCTAGATAGAGCAATCGTCCGTCGTCCCGAGAGCGTGCGTAGCCCGTGAACTGTTGATCGGTCGCCGTGGCGGGTAACGAGATGATTGCGGTAATAGCCGCGACCATGGAGGCGAGGAATGAATGGCGCATGGAATGGCGCATGCTGAAACTCATCGGCGACTCAGCAGGTCGAGTCCGCGTGACCCGATGAACCACGAGCCGATCCATCCGGTCACGCTCACGATCAGTGCGCCCCACAGCGCATCCCAGAAACCCGAGATGTCAAAGCCGGGGACGATGGCGGCGACGAGCAAGATCATGCTCGCGTTGATGACCAGCAGAAACAGTCCTAGCGTCACGACACTGATGGGGAGCGTCAATACGATGAGAACGGGTCTGACGACGGCATTGACGAGGCCAAGCACCACTGCTGCCATCAATAAGGTGATCGGCTCATCGATGGCAAATCCGTCTACCCAAAGGGTGGCAAACCACAACCCGAAGGCAGCGATCACCGCTCGAAGCAAAAATCCGGTCACGTGTTCTTCTCCTTATGCAGCATTCTGCCATCGCGCTATGCTTGACCATCGTTCATCAAGGGGGTTCCCATGTCCGCTGACTACATACCCGTCTTTCTGGTCATGCTGGTCGCGCTCGTCGAATATTTCGGCTTCGCTGCCGCCGTCGGCCGTGCTCGGCATCGCTTCGGCGTCAAAGCGCCGGCAACGAGCGGTAATCCCGACTTTGAGCGTTACTACCGAGTGCAGATGAATACCCTCGAGGTGCTCATCATTTTCATACCGGCCCTGTGGTCATTCGCCATCTTGGTCGACCCGATGTGGGCCACCGCGCTCGGAGCGGTCTTCGTCGTCGGTCGATTTTTATTTTTCATCGGTTATGTCAAGGCTGCAGACAAGCGCAGTCTCGGTTTCGCCCTATCGTCCATCCCGATGCTCGCGCTCCTTATCGGCGGCATCGTCGGAGCGATTCGCGCCCTCTGAGTACGTCGCTCAACTCCGCCGTCGGCGCAGCGCAAGGATCGCGACGGGGATTAAAGAGCCGAAGATGATCGTCAGTGTGACAAGCCCGAAGTTGTCACGCACGATCGGGATATTGCCGAACAAATATCCGCCACCTAGGAAGATCGTCACCCACGAGAGCGCACCGATCACGTTGTACATCTGAAAGCGCGAGTACTGCATGCGGGCGATTCCCGCAACAAATGGCGCGAAGGTACGGAGCAACGGCAAGAAGCGCGAAAGCACCACGGTCTTGCCGCCATGCTTCACGAAGTACGCTTCCGTCTGTCGTAGGTAATCGACTTTGAGAAGCCGATAACGACCGCTGAACGCCGGCGGACCGATAGCCTTGCCGATGGCGTAGTTGCAGCTGTTACCGAGAATGGCCGCAACGATCAACATCACGCCTACCGTCGGCGCGTGCAGGGTACCGCTCGTATCGATGGCGGCTAGCGTACCTACAGCAAAAAGCAGCGAGTCTCCGGGCAGCCACGGTGTCACGACGAGACCCGTTTCGGCAAAGACGATGACAAACAAAATGGCGTAGAGCCATAGCCCGTACTGCCGCAACATCTCGACCAAGTGCGTATCGAGATTGAGAATGAAGTCGATAAAAAATTGTAGTAATTCGATCATGAGGTTCGGGGAGGCTTGGCCTCGGCAGTACGGGTACCGCGCGGGGCGCGGCGTTGAAGTTCTCGAAGCGCTGCGCGAACTTCGTCGTCGACGACCGGATCAGTCGGTGCAGAATCGGGGCCCGAAAGAGCGACATCGGGCTCTATCCCTCGTTCGTTGATATAGACGCCGGAAGGTGTGGCGTACCGTGAAGTCGTGAGCTTTATGGCATGGCCATTGCTGAGCGGAATGACGCTTTGCACTGAACCCTTGCCGTACGTTCGCCGTCCGACGAGCAACGCCCGACCATTATCTTTGAGGGCCCCAGCAACGATTTCCGCAGCGGAGGCCGATGCTCCATTGACTAATACTGCGATATCGAGCCCCGTCAGCAACTGGCCCGGCTCAGCGTCCATGCGAAATCGAGCGTCAGCCGCGCGCCCTCGCGCCATAACGATGTTTCCTTGATCAAGCATCGCATCGGCCACGGCTACCGCACTCTCGAGAACGCCCCCCGGATTGTTACGAAGATCGATAACGACTCCTCGGAGTTCCGACTGCTCACCGCGCAGGCGCTGTATGGCTTCAGCAAAATCAGCGGGTGTCGTGTCGCTGAACGACGCGATGCGAAGATAGCCGTAACGCGAGTCAAGCCGGGAGCTCGAAACGCTGTGTACGTCGACACGTGCCCTCTCGAGTACAACATCGACTAACTCGTCTCGCGCAGCTCTACGGACAGTCAATCGAACCAAAGAGCCTGCAGGCCCACGCATTTGCTCGATGGCCTCAGCGACGTTGACGCCAACGGCCTCACCGTCGATACGCAGGATGAGATCTCCTGCGCGTATACCCGCCCGGGCGGCAGGCGAGTCTTCGAGAGGTCTCTGAACTTTGATGAAGCCGTTCTCGGCAGAGACTTCGATACCGATCCCCGGATAGTTACCTGCGGCGCCCCGGCGTATGTCTTCGAACTCGCGACGATCGAGGTACGCGGAATGTGCATCGAGCCCGGAGAGCATGCCGCGTACGGCGCTGTCGACCAACTTGTCGTCGGGAACCTCATCGACGTACTCGCGCCGCACCTGAGCCAGGACTTCGGCCAACCGACGCGCGTCATCTGCGGAGAGCTGCTTCGATAACATTGACGCGACGCCATTCGGCGCGGTCACAGGCGGTGCCGTGATCGGGCTCACCGACGCGGGAGTCGCCTCATCCGCGAAGAACACCCAGCGCCCCAATGCGACACCGGCCAAAAGACCGGCGACGACGCCCGATAGAAGCAGAACGCGGGGAGAATTCATTGTTGGAGATTTTACAGGCTAGCCGCTCAGGGCTGCCTGTCTTTGAACCAAAGCGCCGGATCGAGCGGTCGAGCGCCCTGGCGAATCTCAAAATAAAGTCCGGGTTGGGCGCGTCCACCGGAGTCGCCGACACCAGCGACGGTATCGCCCGCGGCGACCTGGTCGCCCACCGCTCGATACAGCTGCTCGTTATGTCCGTAGAGGCTGAGAAATCCGCCGCCGTGATCGATGATCATGAGGAGCCCGAGGCCTGCAAGCCAGTCGGCATAGACCACTCGACCACGGTAGATGGCTCTCACGGGCGTTCCCCGCGGCGCAGCGATCACCACGCCGTCCCATTTGACGGTACCCGCTCTCGACTGACCAAACCGAGCCTCGAGACGCCCTGTCGTCGGCCACGTCAATTTGCCGCGCATGCCTGCGAACGGGCTACGGCTATCAGAAGGAAACTGCGGCGCGACGCGGCGCAAGTCGCGAAGCAGTTTTTCGAGAGCGGCTTGCTCCCGTTGCAGACGCTGCAAACTCACAGTTCGCGCCCGGGCTTCGGCAGTCAGGCTCGCCAGGACCTGGCCGCGCTCGGCACGCGCCCTGTCGAGTCTCGAGACTTCGGTTTTTTGCTCTTGCTCAAGACGCAGAATACGCTCGCGTTCCGTTTCGAGGCTGGCATCGAGCGCCGTGATCTCGCGCAAGTTCTCCTCGATCACCGCCAGCTGACCCGCCCTGGCACGACCGAAATATCCGTAGTACGAAAACATACGCTCCGCTCGACTCGGATCCTCCTGATTGAGGAACATCTTCAGCGGCTCATCGCGGCCAATGAGGTAGGCGGCGCGTAGCTGCGAGGCAAGTTCGTCTCGTTCGCGAGCGAGTTCCTGCTCGCGCTGTCGTTTTTGTTCGGCAAGGTCGGCTCGACGCTGTTCCCGAGTTCGCCGCTCCCCGCTCAACCGATCGAGCTCGACTCGCGCGCGGTTCGCAGCAGTTTCCGCGGCACGCAGCGACCGGGTGAGGCGATCCCGCTCCGCAGCATCCTTGGCGACCTGACCCCGGATACGCTCGATTTCAGAGCGAAGTTGCCGTAACTCTGCCTCGGCACGGGCGGCATCCTGAGCCACAGCCGATGACAGCAGTGCTGCCGAGACCAAAACAGGGATCCAACGAGTTATCCGTCCGCGCATCGGACCAAATTGTATAATCCCGGCGATGGAAAAGTTGCCTGAATACGTCGCAAACCACCCCTGGCTCGTCTCACTAGCGGTCATCGCCGCGGTGCTCGTGATCGTGTTCGAAATCCGCGCTCGTCGTGATGCCTTCGCCGGCATCTCACCGCAAGACCTGATTCGTCTTCAGAACCAAGGGGCTCTGATCATCGATCTGCGCAATGCCGAGGCCTTCAGTGCAGGACACATCGGCGGTGCTCGCCGCATGGATTCCGCCGAGATGCTGACGGCGGGAGACTCGCTCAAGAAGTTCAAGGAGAAGAACGTCGTCGTCTATTGCGAATCCGGCTCTACGGGAGCGGCTGCGGCCCGAGTACTCCTCCGTCAGGGCTTCAAGCAGGTATTCAATCTCAAGGGTGGCGTCACCGGTTGGCGCGGCGAGAACCTTCCTCTCTCCACGGGCAAAGGCAAGGCCTAATTCGATGGCTGCAAAGGTCATGATGTACGCCACCGCATGGTGCCCTTACTGTGCACGGGCGCGACAATTGCTTGAGCAAAAGAAAGCAGATCTCGAGATCATCGATGTCGACCGCGATCCCGCGCTTCGTCAGGAAATGATGTCGCGTAGCGGTCGTCATACCGTGCCGCAGATCTTCATAAACGAGTTACACGTAGGCGGATGCGACGACTTGCATGCGCTAGATGCTAAAGGCGGGCTCGATCCGCTGCTTGCGGGTTGACTACAATCCATTTATCTCAAAGAAATCATCACAGAGGCTTCACGACATGGCTGACCCAGATCCGCGCGCCGACGGCGCCACTCCTCCAGGAGCCGAAGCGAACGCTCCGGAGTTTTCGCTGCAGTCGGTCTACTTGAAGGACTGCTCCTTCGAGGCGCCGAAGGGTCCTCGTATCGATGGCCCCTGGAATCCGCAGATCGGCCTCGACCTCAACACCGCTTCAGAAGCCGTTTCGCCGGAACTGCGCGAAGTGGTGTTGACCGTCAGCATCACTGCCAAACTCGGTGAGACGACCGCCTTTCTCGTTGAAGTGAAACAAGCCGGGCTTTTCGGCGTTCGTAATCTCGATGAAGAGGAGCATCGCCGTGCGGTCGCCGCGATCGCGCCCTCCGTACTGTTTCCCTACGCACGTGCTGCCATCGCCAATCTGGTGTCGCAGGGTGGCTTTCCGCAACTGCTGCTACCACCGGTCAATTTCGACGCCCTCTACGCGCGATCACTCGCTGAGGCGGCGGCGAAGCAGCAGGCACAGACTCCACCCGCTAACCTTAATAGCTGACAAACATGAGCGACGCGGCCGCACCGCTGGCCGTACTCGGCGCCGGATCCTGGGGAACGGCGCTCGCCATACAGTTCGCCCGCGCGGGCCATCCGACACGGCTCTGGGCCCGCGATCCGGCTCAGCAGGCCGCCATGGCCAAGGATCGTCGTAACTCGCGGTACTTGCCCGAGGCCTCATTTCCGGAAAATTTATCTGTCGTGCGCAGTCTCGATGAAGCGCTCGACGGTGTGAGTGAAATTCTAATTGCGGTACCGAGTCATGCATTGCGAGGCGTGCTCAAAGAAATTTCTCTATTTCTGACCGACGACGCACGGCTTGCGTGGGCTACAAAGGGCTTCGAGCTCGAAACGGGTCTGTTGCCGCATCAGGTTGCTCGCGAAGTGCTCGGGACGGCTCGTTCTTTCGCGGTGCTTTCTGGGCCTACCTTCGCTCGTGAAGTGGGAGCGGGCCTGCCGACGGCCATGACCATAGCCTCATCCGATGCCGAATTTGCCAATGCACTCGCTCGCAGCCTTTCTGCCTCGAACTTCCGCGCGTATACCTCGACCGATATCGTCGGTGTCGAGGTGGGCGGAGCTACCAAAAACGTACTCGCGGTGGGAGCAGGGCTTGCCGATGGACTGGGCTTCGGCGCGAACACACGGGTCGCCTTGATCACCCGCGGACTCGTCGAGATGACGCGGCTCGGCGTGGCTCTGGGAGCGCAACGCGAAACTTTCATGGGGCTCGCTGGACTCGGCGACCTCGTACTGACATGCACCGATGATCAGTCGCGCAATCGGCGTTTCGGTCTCTTGCTTGCGGACGGTAAGAGTGCCGACCAAGCGCTCCGAGAGATCGGGCAGGTCGTCGAAGGCTATTTGGCAGCACGCGCCTTGCACCTCGTCGCGGCACGCGAAAAAGTGGAGATGCCGATCTGTGAAGGCATCTACCGGATGCTCTATGAGGGTATGCCAGCGCGCGAAGTCGTCAGAGCCCTGATGTCGCGACCCATCAAAGCCGAGTTCAGCGAGTCGAATCGGAGTTCATGAATCCGTTCTGGCGCCACGCCTCGTAGGTTACGAGACTTACGGCATTCGACAGATTTAGGCTGCGATTGCCTTCGCGCATCGGGATGCTGACGAGCGCCGCATCTCCAAAGTCGCCTCGCAGTGCATCAATGATTTCCTGCGGCAAACCCCGTCGCTCCGACCCGAACAACAGGATGTCGCCCGATTGCCAGTCGACTTCGTCGTATCGACGAAATCCGCCTGTCTCGACGGCGAACCATCGGCCGGGGGATCTCAGCGCTTGACGACAGGCTTGGAAATCCTCATGCACATGTACTGCCGTCATCCACCGGTAATCGAGACCGGCGCGACGCACCGAACTCCGATCGAGATCGAAGCCCAGAGGCTTGATGAGATGCAGCTCGGCGCCCGTATTGGCGCATAGCCGGATCACATTGCCGGTGTTGGGCGGGATCTCCGGTTCGAACAGCACGATGCGGAACATGACGCGCATGGTAGCAATGCCGGTGACGTCTATAATCGGCATATGCCCGACGCCGTCCCAAGCTCCTTGCGTTACCGCTTCCTCGGCATGAACTTCGCGTCGCCCATCGTATTGCTGTCGGGCTGTGTGGGTTTCGGCGAGGAGTACACCCGCGTTGAGGGGTTCTCAAACGCAGACTGCGGTGCAGTGGTACTCAAGGGGACGACGCTCGAGCCACGGCTCGGGAATCCACCCCACCGAGTCTACGAAACTCCGATGGGCATGCTGAACGCCATCGGCCTGCAGAACCCCGGCACCGACCACGTCGTCCGCAACATCTTGCCGACGCTCGACTTCAGCGAGACTCGTTTCATTGCCAACGTCTCGGGATCGACCATCGAAGAGTATGCGGAAGTAACTCGCCGTTTCGAGGACTCGCCCATCGATGCGATCGAGATCAACATCTCCTGCCCTAATGTAAAAGAAGGCGGTGTCGCTTTCGGAAACTATCCGGAGATGTCCGCGCGAGTGGTCGCCGCATGTCGCGCGGTGACGAAAAAGCCGATCATCACCAAACTGTCCCCGAATCAAACAGACATCAAAGAAAATGCTCGTCTCTGCATCGAGGCGGGTAGCGATGGGCTCTCTGTCATCAATACCATCATGGGGATGGCCATCGATGCGAAGACGCGTCGCCCGATCATCGGCAACGTGCAAGGCGGGCTCTCAGGGCCGGCGATCAAGCCGATTGCATTACTGAAAGTACATCAGGTCTATGACGTTGCCCGTCGTCACAACGTGCCGATCATTGGGCAAGGCGGCATCACCACCGCAACCGATGCCATCGAGTTCATCATCGCCGGCGCGAGCGCCGTCGGCATCGGCACGTCGCTGTTTTACGATCCCATGACCTGCAAGAAGATCAATGCGGGTATCGCGAAATATCTCGCCGAGAACGGAATGGGCAACATCACCGACCTCGTCGGATCGTTACAACTTACCGCCTAACGATCACGTTCTGCGTCGGGTAGGCAAAGCTGATGTCTTCGGCGGCGAACGCCGAATGGATCGCGCAATTCACCTCGTGGTTGATCGTGATGAAGCGGAGTCGCGCCTGATCCCAATTCGGTACGAAATACATCACTTCGAAATTAAGCGACGAATCGCCGAAAGTCCGGAACGCGCAGTATTCGAAACGGGTACCCTCGACCGACTCCACCGCACGCTTGACGATATCCGGTACAGCTGCGAGCCTCGCCGGCGGAGTTTCGTAGACAACTCCGATCTGAAACAACATCCGTCGTTCCGGCATCCTGCCGAGATTCCTCAACCGGGTCTTGAGCAGATCAGCGTTCGCGATGATCACTTCCTCGCCACTGAGGCTGCGGATGCGAGTGCTGCGAACACCTATGAATTCGACGACACCCTCGACGTCATCGACCCTCAATAGATCGCCCACACGGAAAGGTTTATCTAGCGTAATGGAGAGCGAAGCGAGCAAGTCGCCGAGTACGGTTTGCACAGCCAGCGCAATCGCGATGCCACCAATGCCAAGGCCGGCGACAAGCGCGGTGATGTTGACGCCGAGGTTGTCGAGGGCGAGCAAGGTAGCGAGCGCGAAGACTGCTACCCGTGCCACGAAGAGCAGTACGCTCATCGAGCCCGATTGTCTCAGCTCGCCCGCAGCAATCATGCGATCCTGCCGCTGCTGCAGAGTGATTTCGATCGTCGCCACGCCCCAGATCGCAGCCTGGATCCAGAACGCGATGACGATCAGAGCGAAAACAAAATCTTCAGCCCGCGGCGGGAGATCGAGGAACCTCGTACCGACGTACAGGGCGACTACGATGAGGAATAAGCGTCTCGTTTTCGTGAGAAGCGCCAACACCAATTGAATCCAGGGTGGTGCCTCGCCGCTTACCCATTTACGCGATTGCGCAACGACAAAAATTCGGATCGACGGCAGTACAAAGAAACAGACGAGAAAAGCGGCGGCAGCGAGCAGCCACGCGCTGAGAGCATTTCCAAAGTAAACGTGGGTCAGGACTTCCATCGACCCATTATGTCTCAAGTCAGGCTGCCGCTTCGTCTCCGGCCTCGAGTTCGCCCTCTTCCATCCCCAACTCCTTGAGCTTACGCGTCAAGGTATTTCGTCCCCAGCCCAGAAGTTTGGCGGCTTCCTGGCGGTGTCCGCCGGTGTGCGCTAGGGCGACTCGAATGAGAGTCCGTTCAAATTCCGGAAGAGCCGTGTCGAGGAGCGGGGGTGCCTCGGTGCGTAACGACTCCAGTTCCGCCCAACGGGACAGGGCGGCTGCCCAGCCATCGCCGCCGACCCGCGACAGACTCGCACCCGCGATTTCGGTCGGCAAATCTTCGATATGAATCTCGGTTCCCGGCGCAAGTACGGTTAAGCGGCGGCACAAGTTGACGAGTTCGCGGACGTTACCTGGCCATCCGTAAGCCTCGAGTGCCGACTTCGCTTCCGCAGCCAATGATTTCGCTTCGACACCGAGTTCCGTCGCGGCGATACGAAGGTAGTGGTCCAGAAGATCGCCGACGTCTTCCCGACGAGCGCGTAGTGGCGGCAACTCCATCCGGATGACATTGAGGCGGTGAAAAAGATCTTCTCGGAATAATCCGCGGGCGACCCGATCTTCCAAATTTTGATGGGTCGCCGCGATGACCCGAACATCGACTCGAATGGGTGTTTGTCCGCCGACCCGGTAGTACTCCCCCTCGGCCAACACACGTAGCAAGCGTGTTTGCAGCGGCGTGGGCATGTCGCCGATCTCATCGAGAAATAAGGTCCCGCCGTCCGCTTGTTCGAAGCGACCACGACGTAGGGTATCCGCCCCCGTGAATGCACCCTTCTCGTGACCGAACAGCTCGGATTCGAGCAACTCCGACGGAATCGCAGAGGTATTGAGGGCGATGAACGGTTTCGCAGCGCGAGGACTGTGCTCGTGCAAGGCTCGCGCGACCAATTCTTTACCCGTACCCGACTCGCCGGTAATGAGCACGGTGACCGCGGATCGCGAGAGCCGGCCGATGGCGCGAAAAACCTGCTGCATCGCAGGTGCCTTGCCGAGCAACTCGGGCATGCTCCCGTCGGATTCTGTTCCGGTCGCGCTGCGTTGCGTGCTTTGTGCTGCTCGCCTAACTAAATCGATGACTTGATCGATATCGAAAGGCTTAGGCAGATACTCAAATGCGCCGCTTTCGTAAGCCGCCACGGCGTTATCGAGATCGGCATGCGCCGTCATCACGATGATGGGAAGTTGTGGTCGTGTGCCATGAATCTTCCGAACGAGCTCGAGGCCGGAGAGTCCCGGCATCCGAATGTCGGTCAGCAGCACGTCGGGTGATTCGGTGCGGAGGGCCTCGAGCGCAGGCTCAGCGGCTTCGAAGGCGCGCGTCAACATGCCGCCGCCTTTGAGGGCGCGCTCGAGCACCCAGCGAATCGATGCGTCATCATCGACGAGCCAAATACGCAAGGGTCGTGAGCTCATGCGCTACTCCCTGCCGTAGGCGTATCACCCACAACGAGCGGCAAGGTGATGGAGAACACGGTATTCCCGGGTTCGCTCTGGAATTCGATGATTCCACCATTGCGATTGATGAGTTCCTGCGCCACGGCGAGTCCGAGGCCAGTACCATTCGCACGCGCCGTCACGAGCGGATAGAACAACGTTCCGCGAATTTCCTCCGGTACGCCCGGACCGTTATCGATGATGTCGATACGTACCGCGAGACGATGCCGAACGATCCCGATGTGTGTCTGGGTCAGCGCTCGCGATCGTAAGATGATGCGGCCCGACTCGCCGACCGCTTGCATCGCATTGCGAGACAAGTTGAGCAATGCCTGTACGAGCTGATTTCGATCGAAGCGGCCCTCTGGGACACTCGGGTCATAGTCGCGCTCGACGGTCACGCCTACGGGCGCTTCGGCTACAAGCAATCGATGAACGTGCTCGCAGACCTCATGGATGTTGAGTTCCGATTTTTGAGGAGGTCGCGCCGGGCTCAACATCGTGTCGACAAGCGATGTAAGCCGATCGACCTCGTTGATGATCACGGAGGTATACTCGCGCAATTCCGGAGCCGGGAGTTGGCGGGCCAATAATTGTGCGGCGCCCCGAACGCCCCCCAGGGGGTTTTTTATTTCATGGGCGAGTTGTCGAGTCATCATTCGACTGCTCTCGAGACGCGCTCGTAGCGCGTTGTCACGATTTAGGCGGTTCCGCGGCTCCGCATCAGCAAGCTCCAGCAATACCCTTCGCGCTCCCGAAGGGCTGTCGATGGGCGTAACCGTCAAATCGACGACTCGAAAGTCTTTCGGTGTTCCGACCAAGCGCAAGGTCAGATCGCACTCGGTGACGACTTCTCCGGTATCCCGCGCGCGTAGCAAGGTGGCCTGAAGATTGCCGCTATCGGTAAAGAGATCGCAAAAGGCTCGCCCGCGAGCTTGATTTAGGCCGAGTGCCATCAAGCCCTGAGCCGCGACGTTCGCGTGTAAAACGACCAACGCCGGATCGAGAAGCACGACGCCCGTGGATAGGGCGTCGATCAGGTCTGCGGGATCGTGATGCGCAGCAAAACTCTCGAAGAGTCGCTCAACCGCCATGGTCGTTGCCGCGCATCACGCCGCCTTCGTTTTTTCGGATACCGTCGAATCAGCAGCTGTAGTACAGGTCGAGTTCGACCGGGTGCGTGCTCATTCGATAACGCGTGACTTCCTGCATCTTCAGATTGATGTAGGCGTCGATCACATCGTTGGTAAACACTCCGCCGCGCGTGAGGAACTCGCGATCTTTATCGAGATGCTCGAGAGCCATATCGAGCGAGTGACATACGGTCGGAATGTGCTTCGCCTCTTCGGGCTCGAGATCGTAAAGGTCTTTATCTGCCGGATCGCCCGGGTGGATCTTGTTCTGGATGCCGTCGAGACCCGCCATCATCATTGCGGCGAACGCGAAGTACGGGTTGGCCGAAGAGTCCGGGAAGCGTACTTCGATACGACGCGCTTTCGGATTCGAGACGAACGGAATGCGGATCGACGCCGAGCGGTTGCGCGCGGAGTAAGCCAGCATCACCGGCGCTTCGAAACCGGGGACGAGACGCTTGTAGCTATTGGTTCCGGCGTTCGTGAATGCGTTGAGTGCCTTGGCGTGCTTGATGATGCCGCCGATGTAATAGAGGGCGGTTTCGGAAAGACCGCCGTACTTGTCACCAGCAAAAAGCGCCTTGCCATCTTTCTGCAGGGACTGGTGCACGTGCATACCCGAGCCGTTGTCACCGACTAGCGGCTTCGGCATGAAAGTCGCCGTCTTGCCGTAGGCATGAGCGACGTTGTGCACGGCGTACTTCAGGATCTGAACTTCGTCCGCCTTCCTAACGAGGCCGCCGGCACCGATGCCAATTTCGCACTGACCGCCGGTCGCGACTTCGTGGTGATGCACTTCGACGACGAGACCGAGCTCTTCACATGCGCCGCACATGGCGTTGCGGATGTCTTGAAAAGCGTCGACCGGTGGAACGGGAAAGTAGCCGCCCTTCACACCGGGACGATGGCCTTTATTACCGCCTTCGAGTGCCGTGTTGCTGTTCCACGCGCCTTGCTCGGAATCGATGTCATACGAACAGCCGTGCATTTCGTTTTTCCAACGCACGCTATCGAAAATGAAGAATTCGTTCTCGGGACCGAATGTCGCGCCATCGGCGATGCCGGTGCTCTTGAGATACGCCTCGGCACGCTTGCCGATGGAGCGCGGATCGCGCTCGTAGCCTTGCATGGTCGCAGGCTCGATCACGTCGCAACGGATGTTGACCGTGGCTTCTTCGAAGAAAGGATCGAGTACCGCTGTACCAGCCTCGGGCATGAGGATCATGTCTGACTCGTTGATGCCCTTCCAACCCGCAATCGACGAGCCGTCGAACATCTTGCCGTCGCGGAAAAGACCGTCGTCGACGAGCTTGGCGGGAATCGTGACGTGTTGTTCCTTGCCTCGGGTGTCGGTGAAGCGGAGGTCGGCCCACTTCACTTCTCGATCCTTGATCATCTTGATGACGTCACTGGCGCTGCTCATGTTCGCTCCGTAGGGTTAAGACGCCCAAGTATGATGCATTAACTATGCCGACGCCCCATATTTTTGAGAAATCAAGGATTTAAGATCCACGCAGAACGCTTAATTCAGAATTATTGCACTATTTTTGTGCAAAAACCGCGGTGTTTGATTTATTACGGTGCAGCCGTTCGAACTCGGGTGTTTACCCAGGTGTAGACGGCGAGCGCGCACAACAGCCCACTGGTGCAGCCCATCACCACGTACGGAGCCGACGGACGCCAAGCGTCGAACAAGGTGCCCCCGACAATCGCTGCCAGAAAAATGCCCATGGATCCGCACAAGGTGAAGACGCCGATGACTGCCCCTCGTCCGCGCTCAGGTGCGACCTGTCCGATGAGCGCCTGCGAGGCGAGGATGCCGCTCATCTCGCCGATCCCTAGAAACACAGCCGCGACGTACATCGCCGGCTGGAACGGGTTGTCCTGCAAGCCGAACCACACATAACTCCCGCAAGCGAGGGCCGACGCCACCGCCATGAAGAGCACACGATCCACGCGATCGATGAACGTGATGACCGTTACCGCCCAAAGCGTTGCCGTAATCTGGATGACGACGAATATTGCGCTGCTTGCGGAGAGCGCCTCGGCGGGTGTCATGCCCTGCTGCTTGCCCGCTTGCACCATCCATAAGAAAAAGAACGCACTGATGATCGACAACGACGCTCGCGATACCGCAGCGGAGGCATAAGCCAAACGTACTCGGCTATCGCGCGCCGCAGCGATGCCGACGCGCAACGTGGCGAGTACCGGTTCCCGCTCGGTAATTTGGCCCGGAGTTTGACGAGCAAGGCCTCGCAACACGAGTACGAACGGAATCACACAAAGGGCTGCAACCGTCCAATACGCTGCGCGACCCGCCTCGATCGCATCCATCCCCTGCGCGAGGTAAAACTTCGGAAGCTGCGTGGCGAGGCCCACAAGCGTCGCGACGCCCAAACCATTCAGAAAAAAGCAGATTCCGACGAGCTTTCCGCGCGAAGTTTCGCGTGGGTAATCGGCGATCACGGCCGACAGCATGGCTGCGATCAACGAGGCGCCACAGGCGGTGATGAACACCATGGCATAGAGGGTCCAATCGAAGCGTGCGAGCGGAAAGAGTAGGTAACCCACTCCGAGTATCGCGAAGCCCATCCCATAGATAATGCGTCGGCCGAGCCGATCCGACGCCGCGCCGATCACGCCCGAGAGCAGCAGAGCGGGGATCTCGCTGATGACATCCATGGCACCACTGACGCGCCCCTGGATATCGTCCGGAATACCGAGCATGGAGTTGAAGAGATAGGGCCGAAGATTACCGACGAGCGTGAGCAGCCCAATTGAGAAGAACGCTACGCCGAGTAGGGCATAGAAATTGGAGCGCTGGACTCCTGGGGCAAGCTCCCAGATACCGACCTTCACGGCGCCGTCTTCGCGAGCGCGTTCCGTCGTCATTATGTGTGCCCCCCCGGTTGTTGCCCGATGCTAGAGGATCGAGCCGGGTAGCGCACCCGTTATACTGACCACCCTTT
>JBIIHO010000143.1:0-4991 GCA_044235605.1 Steroidobacteraceae bacterium
GTGCGGAGGGTTCGCTCGTCCAGCCTGCCCATCCGTCCGCTTGAAATACTTCGACCAGTCGCTCCACGCCATCGCTCTCGGCGATGGAAGTCATTCGAAATCCGCTTGCGTCGCCTTCGAGTGTTCGGATGATGAAGCCGCGACGTTGCAGCGTCGATTCGACGGCAAAGTGCAGCATGTCGTGCGGGATGATGCCTTGTTTCGGGCATTGCACGCTGTCCGTGCAGATGCCATCGACGACGACATCCATTCGATCGTATTTGCCCGCGCCCTTGGTGAAAATCAACTGCATAATATTTAGCAGGAGATGGTCGGGATCAGAGGATTTGAACCTCCGACTCCTACGTCCCGAACTTTGACGAGTCGGTTAATCAGATTGTCACGCCTGATTCATCACCAGCACTATGGTTATCGCGATAACAACGAAGACAACCCACACCGCGAATATCGTGAGTTGCGCTCTCCGCGAAAAACCGCCCTTCAGTTCGCAATAACGCAGGAGCTCCTCGATCGAAGGGCCGCCTCTGCGGCGACGGAGCGTGAGGTATGACAGCGGTAGCGCCACCGAGAGCAACAGGCTAGTGATCGCAGGCCAAGGTTCTTGGTCATCGACCCCGAGCAGGTAATAAAAGGGCAGACTTGCGAGGAGACTGCCTACGAACAACGTGGTGGTGATGTTGTATGCCGACGCATTGCGTGCCCGCAGTTCTTCGTCGCTAATGGATACCTTTTCCCGATCTTTGCTTTTCATCTCACTGACTCAAGAATACGACTCAGATCGGCGGAGATTTCCATTCGTTTGAATGGACTGACATTACTTCCGCCTGTATTTCCCTTTGGGACCAGACCGAATGTCGTTTTAGTCGCTGCACCGATTATCCTGAGCAACTGCCCAACAAATTCTCTCGGTTGACGCTGACGTACCGCCCACAGAAACATCAGGGCGTGAACTCTGACATGCTCAACTGTTGAGGCTTGACCGAGCACATGCGCACGTTCGAGGTGATGGAACTCTGCGCGATGATCGCCTGCTAAGCGCATCTGTTCGGCAGATTTCAATTCGGCATCGACGAAGGGACGAAAACGAAATCGGAAGGACATGTCCATCTCCACGCTCAGAACAAAGTCGTAGAAAAGTAGAATAGTCCCGAGTGTTCTACTCGGAAAAGAGTTTGAGCGCGGTAAGCGATTGTTTTCTTTCGCAGGAGATGGTCGGGATGAGAGGATTTGAACCTCCGACTCCTACGTCCCGAACGTAGTGCTCTACCAGGCTGAGCTACATCCCGATGCTGGCGGGCCCGCGGGGGCCTATCTCAAGAGGTGCGCTCGACGGCGAACCGTGCGAGAGCGGCGAGACCTTGTTTGAACGGCGACTCTGGCAGCGCTTGGAGGGCTGTAAGTGCCTGATCGGCCTCGTCCTGAGCGAGGGCGCGAGTGTACTCAAGAGCGCCGGTCGATTCAATTGCGCCCACGATGACATCGAGCTGCTCGAGGCCGCCATTTTCGATGGCCCCTCGAATGATCGACCGGATGCCGGGATCC
The DNA here is from genome assembly GCA_044235605.1 of Steroidobacteraceae bacterium. Classification (GTDB taxonomy): domain Bacteria; phylum Pseudomonadota; class Gammaproteobacteria; order Steroidobacterales; family Steroidobacteraceae; genus UBA964. Next base: position 1,543 of record JBIIHO010000143.1, read on the forward strand.
GCGGCCTTTTTGAGCGCCTGGATCAGGGGCAGGGTGGGTTTGCCCTCGGCCAAATCATCGCCCAAATTTTTACCAAGCTCGGCGGGGTTCGATTGGTAATCGAGCACGTCATCAATCAGCTGGTACGCCGTTCCGAGATGACGGCCGAAGTCGGCCAGTGCGCGCTGCTGGCTCGGGCTCGCTCCCGCGATCACTGCCGACACTTCGGCGCCCGCTTCGAAGAGTTTCGCGGTCTTGCGGTAGATCACTTCGAGATAGCGTTGTTGCGTCGTGTCGGGATCGCCCGCATTCATGAGCTGTAGCACTTCACCTTCGGCGATGACGTTCGTCGCCTGCGACATGATCTCCATGACGCGCTGCGAACCGATCGCCGCCATCATTTGAAACGCACGTGAATAAACGAAATCGCCGACGAGTACGCTTGCCTGGTTGCCGTACAACGAGTTCGCGGTGGCGCGCCCTCGTCGGCGCGACGAACCATCGACGACATCGTCGTGTAGGAGCGTCGCGGTGTGGATGAATTCTATGAAGGCCGCGGCGTCGATATGGCTCGCGCCTCGGTAGCCACCCGCGCGGGCCGCGAGTAAAACGATGAGCGGACGAAGCCGCTTTCCACCGCCAGAAATGATGTGTTCGGCGACCTGATCAACCAGGGCGACCGAGCTTTTCATGCTGGCGCGGATCACGGCATCGACGGCCAAGAGATCCTGACGAACCAGCTCCTTGGCCGAGGCCAGCAGCGTATTCACGGGGTGCGATGGTAGCCGACCCGGACGCCGTCTCGTTAAGTTATTGATCCCCAAGGAAACAGGTCCTTTGGGAAGGGTTTGACCGGTCGTCGGTCGCTCAGTAGAATGCGCGGCCTTTTCCGGAGGTCTTTACATGTACGCGGTCATCGCCACGGGCGGAAAGCAATATCGGGTCGAAGCGGGCAGCGTGCTCCGCGTCGAGAAGCTTCCCGTGGAGCCGGGCTCTGAAGTGAAGTTTGGCGAAGTCCTGCTCGTCGGTTCGGGCGAGTCGGTCAAGGTGGGCGCGCCCATGTTGGCGGGCGCTTCGGTTTCGGCCACGGTGCAGCGTCATGGGCAGAGCGACAAGGTGAGCGTGGTCAAATTCCGCCGCCGTAAGCACTACCTGCGTATGAAGAACCATCGTCAGCAGTTCACTGAAATCAAGGTCACCGGCATCAACGCCGGCTGATTGCGGAGCAGATCACATGGCACATAAAAAAGCAGGCGGCAGTACCCGTAACGGCCGCGATTCTCACAGCAAGCGACTCGGCGTTAAGGCCTTTGGCGGTGAGCAGGTGCTCGCTGGCAACATCCTCATCCGTCAGCGCGGTACGCAGTACCGCCCGGGTGCCAACGTCGGCATCGGTACAGATCACACACTGTTCGCGTTGACGAGCGGTAAGGTTGCGTTCAAGCGCCGCGGCGCCGAGAAGAAGATGTTCGTGAGCGTGGTCGCCGACTAACGGCGAGACGCCTTCCGCATCCGAAACCCCGGCCGCGCGCCGGGGTTTTTGTTTGCGGCTTTTGCAGAGGGTGCGTTCATGAAGTTCGTCGATGAGGCCAGAATTCGCGTGCAGGCCGGTAACGGAGGCCGGGGCTGCCTTAGCTTTCGTCGCGAAAAGTTCGTGCCTTTCGGCGGACCCGACGGCGGCGACGGGGGTCACGGCGGCAGCGTTTATCTACGTGCGGCTCCAGGCATCAACACGCTGGCCGATTTTCGCGTCGAGCGAACCTTCAAGGCGAAGTCGGGTGAGGGCGGCAGCGGTAACGACTGCTTTGGTCGTGGCGGCGACGATCTCTATGTGCCGGTACCGATCGGCACGGTGATTCGCGACTCCGAGACCGGCGAGCAACTCGGCGATCTCGTGCGCGAGGGCGACACACTGCTCGTTGCTCATGGGGGGAAGGGCGGTTGGGGTAATGCCCGATTTAAAACCAGTACCAATCGCGCACCGCGACAGTTCGGTACAGGTTTGCCTGGTGAGAAGCGAGTCCTCGAGCTCGAGCTCAAAGTAATTGCCGACGTGGGTCTGCTTGGCTTGCCGAATGCCGGCAAATCGACACTGATCCGCGCGGTCTCTTCTGCGCGCCCCAAGGTCGCCGACTATCCTTTCACGACCTTACATCCCAATCTCGGTGTCGTGTATTGCGGTGAGCATCGCAGCTTCGTGATGGCCGATATTCCGGGGCTCATCGAGGGTGCGGCCGAGGGAGCGGGGCTCGGTATCCGCTTTCTGAAGCATCTGCAGCGCACGCGAGTGCTGCTGCATCTCGTCGATATGGCGCCGCTCGATCCGGAGGCGGATCCGGTCAAAGATGCGCGCTCGATCGTCGCCGAGCTCAAAAAATTCTCCAAGGATCTCGTGACGAAGCCGAGGTGGCTCGTCATCAACAAGAGCGATCTGTTGCCCCCGGAGGAAGCCGAGAAGAAGGCCAAGGCCATCGTGCGTTCGCTGCGGTTCAAAGGGCCATGGTTCCTTATTTCTGGCGTCACGGGCGCTGGCACGCGCGAGCTCACCGAGGCGGTGATGCGCTTTCTCGAGGAAGAAGCCGCCAAATCAGTCGAACCATCGACCGACGATGCCTGATCGTAATCCCAAGGTTCGTCGCCGGTTGGCGCAGGGCAAGCTTCGGCTACGTCTATGCGACCTGCGCAACCTTGGGCCCCAATCTGAGCGTCTGCTCGCCGCCATCGGTATCCACGATGTCGAGACCTTGCGTCGACGTGGTGCGCTCGAAGCGTATCTTGCAGTGCGCAACGCGGGGCTCACTCGATCGCTCAACTTGCTTTGGGCCTTGGTCGGGGCTCTCGAGCCGTGGCCGGAGGGACGCGATTGGCGAGAGGTCGCGGCGAGCGAGGCCAGACTGCCGTTGTTGCTCGCCGTGGAGTCGAGGGTGGCGGCGCGGCGCGACACGCTCGAGGCAGGTGGCATCACGGGGCGAAGCGGAAAGGGCCGCTCGAAAAGGCCTAAGTCTCACGCAGCTAAAGAAGTCGATGATCGTGTTTGGGTGCCGGGGTTGCCCTTTGAGACGAGCCGCAACCTCGAGCGGGGTCGGTTGCCCAAAAAGAAAAACCGGCACTAGGCCGGTTTTTCGTAAGACGAGACCAAAGAGGTCTTCGGCTTTATTTGCCAGCCAGCTTCTTCAGCTTGGCGGCGAGACGCTTCTTGTGGCGAGAGGCCTTGTTCTTGTGTACGAGGCCCTTGTTGACCAGCGAATCGACCGAGGAGGCCGCCTTGCGCACGGCAGCCGGAGCGGCGGCCTTGTCACCCTTAGCGATGGTGTCGGCGGCATCGCGGATCGCAGAGCGCGTGCGAGAGCGCAGCGAGATGTTGCGGGCGCGGTGCTTGACGGCCTGGCGGGCGGCTTTTTCGGCAGACTTGGTGTTGGCCACGGATAATGCTCGGGGTCGTAAAAAGGCGCGTATTTTCGGGGTGTGAC
>JBIIHO010000144.1:0-4980 GCA_044235605.1 Steroidobacteraceae bacterium
GCGCAGAAGTGATCCGCATCGAAAAACCCGACGGCGGTGAAGACCGCTACATCGCACCCATCACTTCGCACGGCGAAGGGGGTGTGTTCCTGCAAACGGCCTGCAACAAAAAATCGCTCACGCTCGACTTCGGCAAGCCGGAGTCGCGCGACATCGTACGACGGCTCGTACAAACCGCCGACGTCATCGTGGTCAATCTGCCTCCGGCGGCCCGCGAGTCGCTGGGTCTCGATTACGCGACCTTGTCGGCGATCAACCCGAGGGTCATTCTCGCCTCTCAGACGGCATTCGGCGAGCATGGGCCCTATGCGAGCCGAGGAGGCTTCGACGGTGTCGGTCAGGCGATGTCCGGAGCCATGTTTATCACGGGCACCCCGGGCGCACCCGCGAAGGCGGCGGCCCCTTACGTCGATTTCTCGACCGCAGTGCTCTCGGCCTTCGGAGTGCTCGCGGCTCTCATCGAGCGCGACCGCTCGGGACGCGGCCAACACGTACAAGCGGCGCTGCAAGCTACGGCCCTCGCCGTCTTCGGTTCTCATCTCATCGAGCAGGGTGTCACCGGTATCAATCGCGTCGGTACCGGTAACCGAGTGCAAACCTCTGCGCCTTCCGACGTATTCGCAACGCTCGATGGCCACGTGCTCACCCACGTGGTCGGCAACGGACTTTTCCGCCGCTGGGTAAAACTCATCTCTGGTCACGACGCCGCCGCGCAAAAACGCTGGCTCGACGATCCGAGACTGCAAGACGACGCCGGTCGCGGTGAACATTCGGCCGAGATCCTCGCCGCCATGCGCAGTTGGTGCGCCACGCGAACCACGAACGACGCGATCAGCCAACTCGAGGCCGCCGGCCTGCCCGCCGGACCCGTCTACACGCCGCAGCAAGCGCTGGACGATCCGCAAGCAAAGGCGATGCAGTGGTTCGCCGAGGTGGTCGGTTACCCCGGCCTCCCCCGTCCGGCTCCGGTGCCCGACCTTCCCCTGCGTTTCTCGAGATCTTCGGGCGGCATCGAACGCGCGCCCCCGACCCTCGGGGAACACACCGACCTCTTGCTCGCAGAACTCGGCTACGACGACGCTGCACGCGCTCGACTGCGCGAAGGCGGCGTGGTGTGACGGATCACGCAACGCGCGTCACCCTATAACCGAGTCGAGGAAAATGTGTGACGAGCTCACCCGCCTCTGCCGTTAGACGCCGGACGGCAACCTCGTTGATCGTCAGCGTGACGAGTTCGCCCTCGACCGGAATTTTTCCGTAGTCGTCGGGCGTGACGCAGACCCGCTCGCCGGTCGCGAACCCGAGTGGATCCTTCGGGTCGACGCCGTGCGGCGCGAGGGGCGTCGCCGCTCTGGCAATCGCTAAAGCCTCGTCCGCACTGATCTCGCTACGCTCCCCTCGTGAGCTTGCGGCCATCCGCGACTCCCACGCGCGTAATCGCTCGAAAGGCTCAAGCAACTCTGCCGCGTTGCCGATGTTCCCGCGCGCCATCCACACCGGGAAATACGCATCGATATCGGCGTAAGACACTTGAGAACCCAAGACGAATGGACGTCCATCGGCGAGCATCAACTCGACAAGTTCGAGCCCTGCACGAAACTGGCTGTAAAGATGCGGGATGTCGCTCTCGAGCGCGTCGAAGTCCATGAAATTGAAAAAAGACTTTCGATCGTCAATCACAGCCTTCGGGATGAAGGCTTTATTGAGGCCCATCGACAAACCCGCACCAGGATCGAAGAAGCTGCGATCACTCCACGGGGTCAACGCAAGCGACAGCCCGAGCGACCCTTCGGGAAACAGGGTCGGGGTCGGGAAGCGCCGCTCGAGCTCACGAGCGATGAGCCGAGTATCGCAATACACGTCGGCGCCAATCTGCAGGACGGGGATCTTTCGGTAACCGCCCGTGAGAACACCAAGCTCCGGTCGCGGCATCACCATCGACACCTGTACCGACCGCCAAGCCAAGCCCTTAAACCCCAACGCGAGGCGGATTTTCTCGCCGAAAGGCGACGGGTCGTGATGGTGCAGGATGGGGCCGTTCATAGGTCGGAACTGTACACCGGAGGCATTTAAAAAAACAGTCAAGCCTGTTTATTTTCGACTGACCCGGTCGTATACTTCCATGGTCAATAAACTGTCATTTTCCGACGATTTTCGATGGTGACTTTATGGATGCCGCGACCGTTGAGTACCTAAAAACTGGAATGAAAACCGAGGCGGAGCGCACGACCCCTCCCCCCGGCTTCCCCAAACTGCCGCTCATCCCCGGCGCCCGGTACACCGACCCCACTTTCCTTGATCTCGAACAGCGCTACCTCTGGCAACGCTCCTGGCTCTTCGCCTGTCATGCCGACGAGATTCCCGAGCCCGGCAGTTTCTATCTCTTTAAGAGAACGGGCTCACCGATCATCGTCGTCCGAGACAAGAACGGCGAAGTTCGAGCGTTCTACAATTCTTGCCGGCACCGTGGCGCGCCCTTGGTACGCGAATGCAAGGGAAAAGTGGATGGCCTCGTCTGCGGCTATCACGGCTGGACCTACGGCCTCGATGGTCGACTGATGAATCTGCGCGATAAGCGTGACTTCGTCGATCTCGACCTCAGCCAATATCCGCTGCACTCGGTGCGCTGCGAATCGCTCGGCAACTGGATCTTCGTCAACGAGGATCCGCAGGCCGAGCCGTTGCTCAAACACCTTGGTCCGATTCCCGAGCAACTCGAGGAAATTCAGCCCGGACAAGTGCGCTTCGTGCACCGCAAGTCGTATCCGGTCAAGTGCAACGTCAAAGTTTTGCTCGATGCGTTCCTTGAGGTGTATCACCTGAAATCGATTCACCAAAACACGGTGGATCGCTTCCTCGATCATCGCGGTACCTTCATTACCCTCTGGAAAAATGGGCACTCGCTGATGTGCACGCCAAATCGGCGTCCGGACTGGCAAGACCCCGGCACGCGCGGCATGCGTCGTATCGAAACCGCCTCGGAAATCACCTCTAAAAATAATCCTTCTTTTAATTTCTATCCGAATCTGGTCACGCCCGTGGATGCGACGGGTAATCCGTTCATCTTGTTTTGGCCGACCGGTCATCGTTCGATGGAAATCGAGATCGTCTGGTTTGCTCCCGACTGGGGTAGCGGTGAGATCGATCCGCTGTGGCAAACTCGCCTCTCGAACTTCGAGCGTATTCTCGAGGAAGACACGCAGTTCGCCGAGCAGATTCAGGAGTCGGTGGAGTCGGGTGCGTTCAAGGGCATCACGCTCAACTATCAAGAACGACGCATCTATCACTGGCACGAGGAACTTGATCGCCGAATTGGCGTGGAGCGTATTCCCGAAGAGTTGCGCGTCAAACAAGTCCTCAAAGATTGGGTCGCTGGCTGACGATGAGCGGTATCCAGTCATGGGGCGTCTGCATTCCTCGTCTGCGCGTATCGCGCAAGACGATCGGTGCCGCCATGGGCTGGGTGAACCCTTCTCTGAAGACCGCGCGCGGCGAGCGTTCGATCTGCAATTGGGACGAAGACTCGCTCACGATGGCAGTCGAGGCCGCGCGCTGCGCGCTGCCGAGTCGCGCGGCGCGGGACTCGGTCAGTACCGTCATGCTCGCCTCCACCACCCTGCCCTTCGCCGACCGCAGCAACTCGACGGTGCTTGCAAGCGCCTTGGGTCTCGATGACTCGGCACTGACACTCGATGTCACGGGTTCCCAGCGCTCGGCCACGGCGGCTCTTGCGCAAGCGTTAGGCTCCTCAGGTCGCGGCCACACACTCGTCGCCGCAGCAGACCGACGTCTGGCGCGCCCCGGCAGCGATCAGGAGTCCACCTACGGTCACGGTGGCGCCGCGATCGTGGTGGGCGCAGACGAAGGGGTTGCTGAGCTCGTCGCACGGCATCACCGTGCCGCCGATTTTGTCGACCATCATCGTTTGACCGACTCGCCCTTTGACTACTCGCTAGAGGAACGCTGGGTTCGCGAAGCGGGCTGGCAGACGCTCGTGCCCGACACCTTGCAGGCGCTGCTAACTGAAGCGCAGATCGCGGCCAAAGATATCGCTCATCTCGTCATCGATGCGCCCCCTGCGTTAGCCCGCAAGATCGCCTCGCTCGCCGGAATCAGCGAGAGCGCACTCATCGATAATCTCTCGGCTCAATGCGGTCAAACCGGTGCCGGTCACCCGCTCTTGATGCTCGCGAGCGCGCTCGAACGCGCCAAAGCGGGTGAATGGGTGGTACTCGTCGGCTTCGGTCACGGCGTCGACACGCTGCTCTTTCGCACGACATCAAAAATCGGCTCGCACAAACCTTCGCGCAGTGTCGTCGAAGCGCTGGGCGATCGCCGCGAAGAAACCGAATACACTCGATTTCTCTCGCACTGCGGCCTGCTGCCCGTCGAGTTCGGCATGCGCGCTGAGCGCGATAGTCGAACGGCGCAAACAGTAGCTTGGCGACGTCATGAAGACATCTATGAATTCACTGGCGGCCGCTGCACTCACTGTGGCACCGTCCAGTTTCCGCGCGCCCGTGTGTGCGTCGCGCCGACCTGCCGAGAGGCCGGAGAACAAGAGCCCGTCCCTCTTGCCGAGAAAACCGCTCGCATCAAGACCTTCACCGAAGACTGGCTGGCATTCAGTCCTCGTCCACCGCTCGTCTACGGCAACGTCGCATTCGCTGTAGGGGGCAACGCCTTCATCGAGTTCGCCGACTTCGCTCCGGGCGAGGCTCAGGTAAACGACGAAGTCAGATTCGTTTTTCGCCTCAAAGATATCGACCGGACCCGTGGGTTCCGCCGCTACTTCTGGAAGGCTGCACCGATGAACTCGGTAGCGGTCGGGAGCTGATCGATGGCGAGTGGTATCCGCGACAAAGTCGTGATCCTCGGCATGGGTTGCGCGCGCTTCGGCGAGCGTTGGGACTGCGGTCCCGACGACCTGATGCTCGAGGCCTTCGAGGAGGCCACGCGTGATGCCGGTATTGCGAGAGA
>JBIIHO010000145.1:0-4978 GCA_044235605.1 Steroidobacteraceae bacterium
TTTTTTGCCTGTTGGCAGCGCCGATTACTTGGAGATCGAGCGCTTGAACATGCGATCGAGCTTCTCGTTCGTCGCATCGCAGCACGACTGGCTGGCCTGGGCAGCGGCGAGCGCCTGGTTGGCGGTCGACTGCGCACCGTTAGCAGCGTTGGCAGCGTTGGCGGCAGCGCCGTTGGCGGCATCAGCCGTGCTCTTGGCGGCGGCGACCTGCGACTGGAGGCTCGCAACCTGGGTCTTCAGGTTGTCGATCTGAGCCTGCATCGGCTTGAGGTCGGTGCAGCCCGCGAGACCGGCAACAGCAATGACAGCGGCCATCTTGACGACGATCGGAGTCTTCATTTTTGGAAATCCTCTTTGACAGTGACTAAAACAAAACCTTGGTGGTACCTCTTGACGGTACCCGGGCCGCCATATGGTCGACCCCCTAACGTTCAATAGTATAACTGCACCAGAGATCAAATGTGATTGCAAGCGTACAGAGATCGCAAAAAACCCCGGTCGTTCAGCGTTTTCGGATCAGGAACTGATGGTTTTTGAGGCGGATAGTTTCGATCGAGGGTGATGTCCGAAACTCGTCTACCGCCCGGGTGACGCCGTGGTCCCAAATACCCCGTCGGTCGTAGTCGTCGCCCGCGACGTAACCGCCTTGTTTGATTTTAGGGATGAAGGCTTCGAGGTCGCGTTTCACATCGTCATAGAAATGACTGGCGTCGACATATGCCCAATCGAAGTGTTCATCGGGGAACAAGGGCGCGGCCTCGTGGGAGAGCATACGATGCATGACGACGCGCCCTGCGGCGATCTCCCGTTCGAAACGACGCGCAACCTGCCGGTATTGCTCTTCGAGAGCCGCGCTTGCGGCATCTTTGGATCCGAACTCTTGTGTCGGACCATCGTAGAGCGACCCGTCATCACGAGTGAACCAGGGGTCGACGAGATGAAGAATCTTCGGCTCGTTGATCGCGAGAATACGTTCCGAAAAGTCGCCGTCGAAAACGCCGACTTCGATAACGGTGCCGCCTTTCGGGATCGTATCGAAGAGAAAATCTCGGCTGGCGGCGCGGCGTGCTCGTTTGGAGAGCAGGCGTTCGATCCAGCGGCGACCGGGGAGTCCGGGAGCGGGTCGGTACACGGCATCTATCCTCTCAAGGCTTGTCGGAGCTCGATGCGGAAGATCGTTGCAGTCACCTGCGCCACGATTTAAACCGCATAATAGCCTGAAAGAATCTATTTCAAATCAAAGAATGACTTCACCCCGCGTGCTTTTCGTTCCGGTGAGTGGCCCAAGTGGTATGGGGGAATTCGCCCGTGCCCGCAGTCTCGCCGATGCGCTTCGGGCTCGATGGCCCGACATCGAAACCCATTTTTTGCTGCATCGCGATGCGCCGTATGCAAAAGAATTTCATCATCCGGTGACGACTTTGCCGGCTTCGCCGACGTTGTGCACCAAAGAGGTCATCCAGGTGATCGATCAGTTTCGCCCTCATGTCGTGGTGTTCGACAATGCTGGACGCACGGGTGCCCTGCGAGCGGCGCGTCGTGTCGGCGCGCGCGTGGTCTACGTCAGCTCCCGCAGTCGGCAGCGCTACAAGGCTTTTCGTTTGCGCTGGATGGGGCTGCTCGATGATCACTGGATTTCGTATCCGTCGATGGTCGCAGGAGGGCTCGGATTCTTTGAGCGCCTCAAGCTGCGACTCCTCGACCGACCCCAGGTGCGTTTTCTCGATGCAGTGCTCGCGACGGTCGATGAGCGAGCCGCCGACGAGTTGCTCGCACAGTTCGGATCACCCGATCTTTTGGTGGTGCCAGGCGGTGGCAGTCAGTTTCACGATGCGCCGATCACGCCCAGCGATTTCGCGCGGTGGTCCAAGATCGTCGCTGCTCAAGGATTTCGGGTCGTATTCATCGCTGGTCCAGCGTTCCCCGACAGGGCAGAGGATATGCCGGGTGTGAGGCTGATCCGTGGCGTGTCTGGCGGTGCGCTACACGCTCTGCTCGCGAGAACTAAAGTCGTACTCGTCAACGGCGGCGATACGATGCTACAGGCGCTCGCTCTCGGTAAGGCCTGTATCGCGGTGCCGATCGCTGGTGATCAAGCCGCTCGCATCGCGCGTTGTGCTGCGCTCGGGACGGTCAACGCGCCCACAGCGATGGCATCCTCTGGGGCCGAACCCGCCGAAGCGTGTCTTGAGTTATTACACGACCAAGGGCTTCGGAGCGCACTCGAGGTGACAGTTCGCGAAGCCGGTTTTGAAGATGCCTTGCCTGCGCTCGTCGAGCGGCTAGGCGTTCATCTCGGCTTGGCGTCGATCAGCTCACGATAAGCCGCCAGCGTCTCCCGCTTCACGTTCTCGAGGTGGTAGGCGGAGAGGTCCGTTTGGGTCCGGGCCGGTCTCTCGGCAGCGAGGTCGCGTAAGGCGCTCGCGATCGCCGTCACGTCATCGATAGGAACGAGCGTTCCTGGATAACGCGACAGAATCTCCGACGGGCCTTGGGTGCGCGTAGCCATCACCGGTGTGCCGGCGTCGAGCGCCTCAAAGATCACGCGTCCGAGCGGCTCGCTGCGCGAGGGGCTCACGAAAAGATCGAAGGCCTGAAAGAATTCTTTGGCGTCCTCGCGAAAACCGAGCAGGGTGATGTCGGTACCGCGGGTGAGGGCCTCGAGGCGTTCGCGTTCTCGACCTGCTCCGACGATGGCAAGTTTCGCTCCGGACAGCGCGGCCTCGCGAAAGGCGCGAATCAGCGTGTCAAATCCTTTCGACTGGGCGAGACGACCAACGCCTCCGATCAAGAAATCGTCTGCACCCGCACCGCAGATCGCGCGCAAAGCCGTACGACGCTCAGCGGTGATGCGCGGGGCGGGCATCAAAGATTCGTTGATGTCGAAAACGCGACCGCGGTAACTCGCGAGATCGCGTTTCTGCCATTCGGCGATCACGATGAGGCCGTCCATGCGCAGGAAGTGTGGGCCGTTCACCCACATGTGGAGCGTCGCGATCGTCGGACAGCTCGGTTTGAGTCGAGCGACGAGACGTGTGCTGCGTCGCAAATGGGTGTGGATGACCTCGGGTTCGAACTCTCGCAGTACACGGCGCAGGCCGATGCCGGGAAACCAGCGATTGAGTTCAATTACTTTGACGCGCGAGTCGAGATGGTCGCGTATCGATGCACCGCCTGCACCACGATGATCGCTGCGCAGGGCGAGGGCGACATCATGCTCATCGACGCAGGCGTTGCACATCTCGGCCGTAGCGCGCTCGGTGCCGGCAAAGCCGCGAGAAAAAAGTGTGTGAAGAATACGCATGTCGTGCTTTTCGGTTAGTGGGTCAGCGACGTCCGTCGCGCAGAATTTCCCGTGCCGCATTCATGCCGGGCACCCCGGTGACGCCGCCGCCCGGGTGCGCTCCCGAGCCGCACAGATAAAGGCCACGAATAGGGGTTCGGTAATCACCATGACCGAGCGCGGGGCGCGCAGCCCAAAGCTGATCGAGCCCGAGCGCGCCGTGAAAGATATCGCCGCCCGCGAGTGCGAAGCGCTCTTCGAGATCGAGCGGCGAGAGAGCGGATTGACCGACGATACTGTCGCGAAAATTCGGTGCGTACCCATTGACGGTGTCGATGATGAAGTCTGCCACTGCCTCGCGCATGCCCGGCGTCTGCCAACTGCGATCCGGTGCATCGGGTCGTGCGAGGTCGTAATCGAAATGCTGGCAGAAGAGACTCGCGACGTGAGAACCCTTTGGTGCCAGTGTGTCATCGAGCGTCGAGGGGATGAGCATTTCGACGATCGGTTCGCGCGAGATGCCATTGAGTCGGGCAGAGGCATACGCGCGATCCATATAGCCGAGCGAAGGCGCGAAGATGATGCCGGCACCAAGGTGCGAGTCGTCGTTGCGCGAACGTTGCGCCGTGAAATTCGGTAGTGCCGAGAGTGCGACGTTCATACGGAAGGTGGCCGAGCCCACGCGCCAGCGCTCGATATGACGACGAAAATCTTCGGGTAGATCCTCCGGAGCAAGCAGCGAAAGAAAGAGAGGCTTCGGTCCGAGGTTGCCGATGATGCGCGGTGCGCCGAAGACGCGACCATCGACGAGTTTGATGCCGGTCGCGCGGGGCGCTTCGCCACCGCGGCCACGCATCGTGATGATATTCGCAACGGGCGAGTCGCATTCGATGTGAACACCGAGCTGACGTGCTTCGGCAGCCAGCGCCTGAGTGATGGCGCCCATGCCGCCGACGGCATGACCCCAAACGCCGCTCTTGCCGTTTACTTCGCCGAAGGCGTGATGCAGCAAGACGTATGCGCTGCCGGGCGTGTAGGGACTCGCATAACTACCGACCACCGAATCGAAACCGAAGAGTGCCTTGAGCGGTTCGCACTCGAACCAGTGATCAAGGATTTCGCCGGCACTGCGTGTGAAGAACTCGTGCAGTTCTCTTTGCGCTGCGATCGGCAGAGCACGGAACTCGCGCCCGAAACGCAGCACCTCCCACAGATCACGTCCACGACGCAGATCGGTGGGGGGTGTGCGCGTGAGCAGACTGCGCAGCATCGCGACCGCGCGGTCGAGCAGGGCGTAAAACTCGGGTAGTCGCGCGGCATCCTTCGCGCTGTAGCGGCGTACTTCGGCGAGCGTCGAAGCCGAGTCGGGCCCCGCGCTAAACGAGTCGCCGTTCGGCAGGGGCAGGAAGTTCTGCATCGGCCGCTCGAGGATGCGTAGTCCGTGCTCGGCAAGTTTCAGGTCGCGGATCACCTGCGGGTTGAGCAGGCTCACGGTGTAGCTCGCGGTCGAGTTACGGAAGCCGGGGGCGAACTCTTCGGTGACTGCAGCGCCGCCGACCAGGCTGCGCCGCTCGAACACGCCCACGCGCAGGCCCGCCCGGGCGAGGTAGGCGGCGCACACGAGGCCGTTATGGCCGGCGCCGATGACCAGGGCGTCGAAATCGGTGGGGGGCTTGCGACTGGATGAATTCACAG
>JBIIHO010000023.1:0-11793 GCA_044235605.1 Steroidobacteraceae bacterium
GTATCTCTACCCCGAGACCCTACCGCAGAACATCAACGTCGCAAACTATGCGTCTGTCGATGCACTCATCAGCGCGCTGATCGCGACGGCCAAGTCTCAAAATAAAGATCGTGACTTCACCTACATCACGTCGGCATCCCAAGAAGACGCTCTCATCCGCTCTGGCTCGACAGCCGGCTTCGGCATCCTCCTCTATTACGATTTAACGGCGCGCCGTGTATTCATTCTCGAGGCCTATGAAACTGCGCCCGCTTACGCCACGGCCAACATCGACCGCGGCGACGAGATCATCGCCATCGGCACGACGGCCAACAGTATGCGTCTGGTGTCGGACATCATCGCAGCAGAGGGTCGTCAAGGCGTATCGAACGCTCTCGGTCCGAGTACAGCAGGCCTTACGAGAGTGCTGCGTATCGCAAGGGGCGCCACCGTCCGAGAGGTCACGGTTTCGAAAGCCGATTATTCTTTGGAGCCCATCTCGCCACGCTACGGAGCCCGCATTATCGAGGATGGCGGAAAACGCTACGGCTACATCAACCTGCGCACCTTTATCGTCAGTTCTGCGAGCACTCGACTCCGCGAAGAATTCCTGAAGTTTCGCGATGCGGGTGTCACCGAAGTCGTCGTCGATTTCCGCTACAACGGTGGTGGCCTCGTGAGTGTCGCCGAAACCATGGGTGACCTACTCGGCGGCAATCGACAAACTAGCGAGGTGTTTTCAGCGACGGTATTTAGAGCCTCGAAGTCGTCCAACAATACAACGAAGCGTTTCTCGCCCCAGCCCCAATCGATATCACCCACCAAGTTGGCGTTCATCACGACATCGTCTTCCGCTTCGGCGAGCGAACTCGTGGTCAACAGTTTCATCCCGTACTTCAACGATCGGCTTGCCTTGATCGGTGGCAACACCTTCGGCAAGCCAGTAGGCCAAATCGCGGCAGATAACGCCGCGTGTGACGATCGTCTTCGAGTGGTCGCGTTCACCACTCGAAACTCGGCAAGTTCGGATGCCTACTTCAATGGCCTCGCCGAAGCCGTCAAGGCGAGCTGCCGAGCCAACGACGATTTCACGCAGGCGCTGGGCTCCGCATCGGAGGGTTCGACCCGACAAGCGCTCGATTGGTTACAAGGACGAGCCTGCACGCCCATACCGGCGACAACCGCCCAAGCTGCCGCGGACTCTGGAATCGGACAAGGTACGACGATCGAGAAAGACGCCTCTCTGCAGCTCGAGCCGGTGCCGGTATCCGGGCAGCCGACTCCAGCACAGCGGGAGATCCCGGGATTATTTTGAATCGTCTAAGTCACATCGCCGCCGCCCTGCTCGTCGGAACGCTATCGGCGATCCTCGGGACGTCGACCTCACTCGCAGCAAAACCACAGCCCAGCGACACGAGGCTACTCGCGTTCGCCGAGCCGCAGCGAGCGCCAGAGCTTCCGATCACTCAGCTCATCATTCGTTTCCGTGATGATGTCGCCGTAGGTCGACTCTCGCGACCCACGAGCTCACGACTAGAGTCGCTGTCGAGTCGCGCGGGAGAACGCCTTTCCTATCGCCGGCCCACCGCAGATCTTTCACACGTATTGCGGCTCGCTGAGCCGCTACAACGTGCTGCCGCAGAACGCGTCGCACAGCGACTGAGGCTAGATCCCAATGTCGCGAGTGTAGAAATCGACGAATATGTTTTTCCCTTTTTCATACCGACCGACCCGTTCTGGACAGACTCCAGAGAGGTTCTTTGGCACTTGAAGGCCCCCACGGCGGAGCGTCCCGGCGGCGCTAATTTGCCTGAGGCATGGGACACCTCCGCCGGCCGTAACGTCGTGATCGCGGTGATTGATTCTGGAATCGCGACGCATCTCGATCTCGACACCAACATCATTCGCGGCTACGACTTTGTTTCCGGCGATAACGGCGGGGGCTTTCTCGTCGCCAACGACGGTGATGGTCGCGATGCCGATCCCGCAGATCCAGGCGATTGGATCGATGATAACGATCTCACCAAGACGGTGTTCACCGGCGGAAGCTCGCCTTGCACTAAGGCGAATAGCTCATGGCATGGCACGCACGTCGCCGGCACGATAGGTGCCATTACGGGAAACAACGCGGGCATCGTCGGCATCGCTCATCAGGGAAAAGTTCTCGTCGTCCGCGCCCTCGGGAAATGTTTTGGCTATGGGTCGGATATCACCGATGCGATCCGATGGGCCGCGGGCGCACAGCCAGCGAGCGGCACGTGGTCAGATCTGAGTATTCCAACCAATACATCGCCTGCACGAGTCATCAATCTCAGCCTTGGCTCAACGAGTACGAGTTGCTCGAACAGTCGTCAGAATGCAATCACCGCAGCACGTGCGATGGGCGCCGTCGTCGTCGTTGCGACGGGTAATGACAGTCGTGCCACGATCAGCTCGCCCGCCAATTGCGCCGGAGCGATCGCCGTGACGGCTCATACGGTTGAAGGCGATAAGGCGAGCTATGCCAATCACGGAGTAGGTACGACACTGAGTGCGCCGGGTGGTGGTTCTTGCACGACTTCGGTACTGAATTGTCTGCCGCAGGGTAGTAGTGGCGCGATAGGGACGATCTGGCGACTCGTCACCTCGACAATAACCGACGGCACCACTACACCGGGATCGGCAGTCTACTCAGGCAAATCGGGCACCAGTATGGCGGCTCCGCATGTATCGGGTGTCGCAGCACTGCTTATCTCTGCAATGCCTACCCTCACGGTCGACAGTGTCCGTAACGTTCTCACGGCGAGCGCGAGAGAGTTCCCTGCGGGGTCGTTCTGCTTTGGCAAGGTAGATAATCCCTGTGGTGCCGGCATGCTCGATGCGACACGCGCGATACAGCGTCTTGCTGCGTTAACGCCCGCCGTCACGGCACAGGCCAATGCCGCCATCGTCGAAAATGGCTCGACGGTCACGCTATCCGGTACAGCGACCCCCAAGGCGGGAGGCAATACCAACCTCAGCTTGCGTTGGCAGCAGACCGCTGGTGCAACGGTAACTCTAAGCAGCACGACCTCGTCTCAAACCACTTTCACGGCTCCGACCGGTTCACGAATGACCTTCAGGCTGACCGCTACCGATGCGGACGGATTCTCTGCCTCGAGGTCAGTCGATGTTCGCTCCAACGGCACACCTGTACTCGCCGTCTTGGCAACCATCTCAGCATCTGCTGGAAATACCGTGACTTTCCGGGCATCCGCGACTGATCCGGACAACGATCCACTCACGTATAGCGCGACGGGGATCCCATCCGGCGCCACCTTCAACGCGGGAACTGGCGAGTTTTCATGGCCGAACGCTACGGCGGGGACCTTTACAGTCACCGTCACGGCAAGCGATGGTCTCGTATCGAGCGCCCCTCAAAGCCTCACCATCACGGTGACCGCGCCTCGTGGCGGAGGCGGATCGTTCGATCTTTGGACCCTATTGATGTTGATCGCCGCCTTACTGTCGCGCCAAGTGTTGCGTCGCAACCGTGCTATTTGAGTTCTGAGATTAATACCCGCGACAGCTCGCCCATGAGCTTCAAGCCAACGTTGTCCGGCGAATAATCGATATTCGGCATATCGTCGATCGTGATAGCGATCGCGATGCGCCCATGCGGCGTGTAGACGATGCCCACATCGCTGCGAAGAGCGTCGAGGCTGCCAGACTTGCTCGCCACTCGCCACGTACCACTGTAGCGACCTATTCCATCCTTGTACTGCTGACGTTCGAGTACGGCGAGTAGCTCCTTCGAGGCGGCTGCGCTCCCTACCTTGCCTTGCTCCAGCATCTCGAGCAGACGCACCATCTCCCGAGATGTGGATACGCCGATCCCGAACCTCTTGTTCTCAAGCTTCTCGCCTTCACGACTCCACCCCTCGGCGGGTTTGAGCTGGGTACCATCCCCGCGGATCTTACGCATCGAACGAGTTTGCGTGAGTCCAAGGGACTGCATTAAATCATTGACCCGATCAGCAGTGATTCGATCGAGAATCAGGTTGGTCGCCGTGTTGTCACTGACGATGATCATCATCGTACGCGCATCGCGCAGACTGATCGTTTCTCCATCCGAAAAATCGGTCAGTACTCCAGATCCGGAAACCTTGTCTTGAGCGCGGATGACGAGGCGCTCGTCCCAACGTGCTCGCTTCGCTTCGATTTCCGCTGCCAATGCACAAGCGATGGGAAGTTTGATAGTGCTGGCCGTGCGCACACGGCGATCGGGACCTATTCCGACCTCGTGACCCGAATCAAGGTTACGAGCATACAAAGAAACCGTTCCGGGAAACCCCGAGATCATGCCTCGAAGCTTCGTCTCGAGAAGGTCTGATCCGTCTGCCCGAACACAAAGCGGGGCCGCCCACAACAAGCCGGCCCATAACATCGCACGCCTGTTCATCCCGATCCGCCTCCCCGAAGCTGCTCCGATATAATGCCTCGAGGAAGCGCCCGTAGCTCAGCTGGATAGAGTACTGCCCTCCGAAGGCAGGGGTCGTGAGTTCGAATCTCGCCGGGCGCGCCAACTACCGCGGTAATCACCGCACTCTATGCCGATTCAACACCTTGCGACCAGGTTTTGCTCTGCTCGTATAACCTGCGTCTCGATGTTCAGCAAACCAAGTACCGAGTGAAGCAAGTTGTCGTGTGATAACTCGCGATCCTTCTGGCTCGCCACACACTTCATATCGAGTCCCATTCGGGTCGCAAACCCAGGAGACGCCCAGAACAGCATCGGTACATGGGTCTGCACCTCGGGCGCCACAGCGTAGGGAAGCGCGTGCAAGAAGATGCCGTTCTCGCCGAGCGACTCGCCGTGATCGGACACATATATAAGAGCGGTGTCCGCACGATCACCCAACGCAGCGATCTGCCGGATGGTCTCGGCAAGCAGGTGGTCGGTATAGAGGATCTCGTTGTCATATGCATTGACGATAGATGCGAGGTCGCATTTGGAGAAATCAGTCTCCCGGCAAACCGGAGTGAATTTCTCAAATTCCTTCGGATAGCGAAGGTGATATCCGGGGCCATGATTCCCAAGCATGTGCAGTACGACGAATCGTTTACCTGACGGCGTACCTAACGTTTTCCCGAACATGTCGAACATCGCGCCATCCATGCAAGGACTGTCGCCAATACAGTACTGCGGACAGTTATCTCGCCGTACTCGAGTCTCGGGTACGTCACGACACACGCCCTGACAGCTCGTGTTATTCCCAAACCACTGCACATCGAAACCGACGTGCTGCACGATATCGATCAGGTTATCGCGTGCCTTGGCTTCTTCTGGATCAAATCTCTCACGCCCCAGATCGGAGAACATGCAAGGGACGGAAATGGCCGTCGAAGTGCCACACGAGGACACCTTAGAAAAATTGATCAGCTCTGGAATCGCCGCAAGCTTTGGCGTGGTCTGTCGAGCATAACCATCTAGTCCGAAGTCCGCGGCTCGTGCGGTCTCACCGACGACCAAGACAAAGATCATCGGTCGCTCCGCGCCCGCCCCACTCCACCTCGATCCAAGCGTCGCGTCACTTCCGATCGCTTGGTAGGGCAGCTCGGGTCGTGTGATTTCGCCGACATAGCTACCAACTCCAGCCAAATAATTCACCGGCACGATCATATGACGTAACTCTCGGTTGTTACGGAACGTCGACGCGTGATCTTGATAAAACGCTGCCGCGACGGCCCCCACTCCGATGACAGTTAACCCGAGCGCGATACCGCGGTGAGCAAGCTCACGGCGCCAGCCGACCGCAATAACTCCAGCCCGCATCACGAGAAAAGCAGGCAACACACCAAGTAACTCAACGTACAAAATAAGGTTGAGATTGACGAGCTCACCGGCCTCCGTCCCGTTCGTCTCGAAGACGTTTCGGATCATGACTTTGTCGACGAGCACGCCATATGCCGAAACGAAGTACGAGGCGAACCCCGAGAGCAAGACCGCAAGCGCCAGCAAAGGCTTGGCGATGGGTCTGATGACCGTCAGCGGCATTAAGAAAAGATTGATGACGATAAACGCGAGAACCGCAAAAGAGAGTAGATACAACGCATCTTCGACGGACGTGAGAGGTCGAATCTCGAAGACCTTCGACCAGAACGGTACGTTAAGCGCTACCAAACACCACAGCGCGACCCACGCGGTCAGCGCCGTCGTGCTGAACGTCCATGACGGCAATCGAAATTTCATTGATCAGCAGGCCCCCGCTCCAACTTAAAAACTTCTCTTGGTTTCTATGATGACCTGCATGTTTTTGATCGACTTGTCACCGTTTACCGGAAAGGCGAGATCGATATGCAGAACGTTTCCGAGTGCAGATCGGCTGTTACCGAGTCTCAATCCCACGCCGATGTCGCCGAGTACACCCTGCGTCTTACTCGCGTAGGGGTCACGACCCCAGGTTCCGCCCACATCGAGAAACGCGGCAGCACCCACATGAACGAGTCGGAACGGATACCAATCGGTGAACGCGCGCTGCTCGAGCGTCATGAGCCAGCGCCCCTGACCACCTTGATAGCGCAACGGGAATCCTCGTAATCCGGTGTCGCCGCCGAGCATCAAACTGCGATCGGCATCGAGCTTCTCACCCGAATCGACGCTGAGCGAGGCAAAGAACAATCTTCGGTCGGACTGACGATGGTAGTACCGGGCCGAGGTGCTCAGCAGCGTGTCCCGGAAATTTCCGCTCTCGTAACGGCCAGCCAACGATGTCCCCAGAAGCAAGACTTTTCTCTCACCGAACTCGAATCCTTTGGCGACCTGCGAGTCGAAAATGAATGCGTTTCGATCGGCGCCCAAACCTGACGAGGAATAACCGAGTCTGGCACTAACATTCCAGCCATACTGAAAATCTTCGGTTCTCTCGATCTGATCACGGTTTCGCGCAGCACGAAAATCATTTTCGAGCCAATCGATACGAATCCAGGGATATACGAGCTTGCGATCGTCCGGAATGAGCGTAGTCGGGTTGCCTCCTGGTACCTCGGAAAATGCTCGCGCATCGCTCGTCACGCCTAGCGACCAACGCGTCACGAATCGACCTTGTAGCCCCTTGGAAAAGCCGACGTAAGCGCTTTTGAATCGCTGATCGACTAGATACTCGCCGACCTCTTTACCGAGGTCGTAACGTGAGTCGATTCTGTCGGTGTCGTAGGTCGATACGCCACCAGCCCAACGTGTGTCGAGCGAATAGAACGGCTGCTCAAGACTGAATCGTTTTGCTCCGCCGTCACTGAAGTCGGAGTGCTCAGCTTCAAGAGCCCACCAAGAACTACCGAGCTGCCGATCGACATATCTAACCGACGTAATGTCGCGGTCGACTTCGGAGAGTTGCTTGAAGTTGATTTGTGAGCCGAGGCCCAATACGTTTAGCTCTTCCAGCTCGAACCCGGATTCAGTTTTTCCGCCCTTTTTGCCGTAAGAAATTCCAGGATTCAGCGTCCAAACATCCCGAGTGACAACCTCGATATCGACGACGCCGTCAGAGTAACGAACGGGGGTAACCGAAGCGTCGTAAAGATATCTTGTGTCACGAAGCAGACGCTCGCTCTCCTCCAGTAACCGGCTTTTATACGGCTCACCTTCACGAAATAACAGGCGATCGACGATCGTGGTATTACGGGTGTTGCGATGTAGGCGGTTGGCGAGTCTGAACAGTCGGGTGTCTTCGTCGGGCCGACTGGTGTCGAAGACGTCGAGCGCGCGGATCGTGATGGTTCCGATCCGCGCACCAGCGGCTTCGAGCACTGCATCGTCGGGAACCGAGGGCGGTCGTGCCGAGGTCAATCGATCGGAGCGCGCCGAGAATCGCGGGCGCGTATCAGTCGTTGGCGCCTGCGCAGCTGGTTCGCTTCCGGTCGCCAACGCAAGGGCTGCAATCATTTCAAGCACGTCGCATCACCTTCATATACAGCGCAAGACAAATCAGCCAGGCGATGAGCGCAGACGTGAGGTCATGCGAAATAAAATGCGCGCCGCGGGATTGCTGCGCGATCGAAAACAGACTTCCAATGGCTAAGACACCGATCAACGCCACTCGAGCGCGAGCCGGATGACTTCCGAGCCAGCAGAATTAGAGTGCGAATAACGCGAAAGCGGAAGAGGAGTGCGCTCCAGGGAAACAGGCTGCTCGGGGCAGTTCATCGGGGCGATCTTGATACCAGTGAATCACAGGGCGATCGCCATGCAGAGCGCAAGGTATCCGAGTGAGCGTCGATGCGGCGCGAGAGAAGTGGATCGATAACTCGCCGCCGCCCATCCCACGATAGCGAGGACCCCCACCAAACGCATGAGATTGCGGCCGCCTCGATGTAGAAAGTCAGTCGCCCAGAAGCTTTGGGCGCCAAGCCAACTCTGTGTCGTTGCATCGAAGAAAAAGCTGTGCGCCAGACGAAGATCGCCATCGAGTAGCGCCAAGGCAAGCAGGGCGAGCGCAGCGAGAATTAGCGGAACCCATAAATGGCTACGAAGAAAGCGGGTGTGAGAGCTCAGAGTAGCCATGTAAAATATAAAATTGGACCAGCCAGATCGCATAAAGTTCCGAACACTCAAGCCGTTATCTTAGTGAGAACGACTCTCGCCTGGGCAGAGGCTCGGCAGCGACCGGATGAGCGAAGATGTCGCTTTGAATTGATCGACCACTGCCGCGGGCGGTGGAGCGCCCTCGCCCGGCACGTATACCGAGAACACTGAGCCCCCCGACTGATCGAAAAACACGACGCCTCGAAGCGTCGTCGACGTACCGGGTATCTCGAGTAGATAAATAGAGGAGTAAAGATCGGGCCGAAGATGTCCGATGAGCCCCGGTCCCTCGCGATGAAGGTTGAAAAACTTACTGCGTTTCGAGGGCTCACCTCGAGCCACAGGCCCTTGCACCTCGAAAAGATCGGATCCCTTGGTGATGAAGATCGTCGCATCATCCCAAGTCTCGAGGCTTTTCCAGATCATTTGAAAATGGGTGGCGCTCACTCCGAACCCCTGAGTGGCGGGTAAAGCACTCGCAACGACGGCTTCGGGCGTTTTTAGGGTTGTAGCAATCGCACTGAGCGGAGCGGGTTCTTTTCCATCGAGAGCAAAACGCACGGCGGCGATCTGCTCCGCTGAGGCGCACATCGACACTTCGTGGCTCTCGGCCTGTGGGACTACTGCGCTGATCGCCACTATCATCAGGACAAGCGGACACAAAACCGTATTAGCCCTCGACATACCACCCCCTGAGTGGGTTGCACTATCTAACGTCATCATTCTCATCTGAAGATGCTCTCCCCGGAGAGCAAAACGAATACTGCGACGTAGGCCCGTTCATCGCACGGACGAGGGCCTCAAAAACTCGACGGATCGACCGATACCTAAACCAGGGGCTACACCGTCGCTCCACTCGTGGACCTTCCAAGGATTCGGCCATGCTCGACCTGCCCGATCACCCTATCAGCGACCGTCATGCGTGCGGACTGCGGCGTGATCTCGAGCGCCAGATCCGCGATCGGAGGGCTCGTTACAGACCTGAACGTCGACCCCGGAAATTCGGACCGAGGGTTCGGATGGTCCACGAGTTTTTATTCGATACTCTCGGACCCAGCAGAGTGATGATGATCGAGGGAACCCGGAAGTTTGCGATGTGGGGGTGTTGCGAGCTCAATGACGATGGCGTTTACCAATTGCGAGGACAAGCTCTGCGAAAACGCTCGAGCGGAGTGACGAGCGAACGTTACGACTTTCCACTTCTCGCAACACCGCATTTCTTCGACCGACTTATTCAAGGTTTGCGATTCGAGGGGCATACGCTGATCACCACGATGATCGATGTCGTTCGGCTACTGATCGATCAAGTCGGCATCGATGAATCCGCACCCCCAGATCAATGGCCGACGTGGCAACGCTCGGGCAGCGCGTGGTTTGCCCTCGACTATGGTCTGGCCACAGGCGATATCCCGCATCATGGTGACGTCGTACTACGCACGATCATTCCGGCCGCCGGCTTGCACCCCGGTCGACGTGAGGACTGGGAAGCGATGCTTGCCTCCGGGCAGCAAGTCTCGATCTCGAGAGTCCGTCTAAGCTGAGAAAATCTCGCCGGGCGATGGAAGCACGTTATCGACCACCTTACGCCAAACCACCGCACGACACTGCCGCTCATCGAGATTCTTGATGTTGACCTCTAGCACCTGGAAGCGATCTCCTTGCGCCAACTGAACGGACTTTAATTCGCTAGCCGGTGAATCGGCGGGCAGGAAGACAAGTAGCAGCTCAACCTGAGTCATGCCTGCTCCCAAGAAGGTTCGTCCATCGACGAAATCATTGACGTGAAGCACGGCCTCCCAAGAAACCTCGCGCTCGAGTTGACGCCGAACTTGCGTGATGAGTTGTCTGGCTTTCGGCCTCGTCATATCGAATAGCATGATGACGACGGTGCTCGCTTCCCTCGCCCGAGACGCATCCCAAAACCGCTCGAAACCACGTTCGTTGGCATGCTGGGCACTGTAGTAGGTCTTTGCGATCACAAAGTAAGCGAGACCGATCTTGATCGTCATGGTCAAATCGATTGCGAAGTTCGTATAGCTGAGACTGAAGAAGGTAATGGCAGCCAGTGCAACCTGCCCGACGGTGAACAAGCCCGTGCTGAGGCCTTGATTTGCTCCCACCATGAACGCTCGAGATAACAATCCCAGCATCACTAGAGTCAGTACGACTCCGATCCATGGCGAAGTCACCTTGAGAGTGGTTCCAGTCAACGCATCGTCGATCGCCGTAGCAATGATGGTGTTGTCATCGACAGTCGTCGATACGGCCGTGGGCTTGATTGTAGAAATGCCAGGCGCGGAGGCACCGATGATTACGATTTTTCCTTTGAATAGATTCCAGTCGAACGCCGCCGTGCCGCGCATGCCTTCATAAATGTCAGCAAAAGATATTCGGGTGTAGTCACCCCGCTTATTCCGCCAATTGAGTTTCGAGAACTGCTCCTCGCCCGGGGTCACGTCACCTCCGGCGAGTCTCACGACACTTACAACGCTCGATGGCAGATAGTACGACCCTGTAGGTAGCCAGTACTGGTATCGCCTGACGATACCGTCACGATCGGCCATCAAATTGGATGCGCCTGTATTTCGCTGCAGACTCTCGAACATAGGCATGACAGCGGCTACCGTCGAAGATTCCGAGAGCGCGCCATCCGATCGACGGACTCCGGGAATACTGGCTGCATCGAGTTGGCTTACTGCATCGTTAGAGGGCGCTAAGCGGATGAACGGAAAGACGATGCGATCATATGCAGCAGCCACCTCGGCTAGCGCTTCATCACCCGCGGGATCGCGAGTGTCCCGCTCCGAAACATGTACGTTTAGCAAAACGGCCTTAGGCCCTGCCTCCGAAATATTAGCCAAAGCCTCGGCAAGTATGGCTCGAGTCCAAGGCCATCGACCCTGCTCGCGTCCTACCCGCTCCAGTGATCGCTCGTCGATGTCGATGATCAGGATGTCAGGAGACGGCGCGGGGCTCGAGAGTCGCCACTTGAGCAGCCGGTCGTCGACTGTCGCACCGCCCAAACCATTGACGCCTTTCAAAGAAAAATCGGCAACTACAAATAATCCGAGTGCCACGGCAAGCACCACGTAAAACCGAGACTCCCAGCGGCGTGCCAAGCTACCAATGAGAGGCAAGATACGACCGAACATGGAACTCATTGGGTCACCACTTTATATTGATTAATACGCGCCGATGCTGCAGACAGAGACACAGCAGATTCGAGATCGGGCGTGACGGCACCCGCTAGGGTCGCGATTCGATCGTTGATC
>JBIIHO010000146.1:0-4948 GCA_044235605.1 Steroidobacteraceae bacterium
GATCGGGCGGCCGATTTGGCCTCAGGGCTGTCCCGTCTCCAGAGCCACTACAAAATGCTTGCGACAGAGGGAGATATAGCGATCGTTTCCACCGATTTCGACCTGCGCCCCCGAGGTTTCGACCCGGCCATCCGCCCGGACCCGAACCACCATCGTGGCCTTGCGTCCGCAATGGCAGACGGTTTTGAGCTCGACGAGGTTATCGGCCCAGGCCAGAAGCTGGGCACTGCCCTCGAACAGGCGGCCGAGGAAGTCGGTCCGAAGCCCGTAACACAGCACCGGAACGTTGAGCTCGTCGACCACCCTTGAGAGCTGCTTGACATGCGCTGTGCTCAAAAACTGAGCCTCGTCGACGAGAACACACGCGATCGGACCCTCTTCGAGGTCCTTTTTTATCTCTTCATAAAGGTCCTGGCCTACGGCGAAGTGCCGTGCCTCGGAGCTGATGCCGATGCGTGAGGCCACCTTACCGCCCGCGCGATCGTCGAGCTTGGCGGTGTAGACGAGTGTGCGCATTCCTCGCTCGCCATAGTTATGCGAGGCCTGCAGCAGGGCGGTCGACTTCCCCGCGTTCATCGTCGAGTAGTAGAAGTAGAGCTTTGCCACGATCGTTAGGATCTCAGCCTGCGACGATTCCGACCACGCAGCCCGTCATGCATGAGCCCAGGGTCGCTGCGACAAAGGCGGGCCATGCGAGTGAGGCGAGATCACCGCGACGCTCGGGCGCCATCGTGCCGATGCCGCTGATCTGAATGCCGATGCTCGCGAGATTCGCAAATCCGCAAAGTCCGTAGATCGTGATGAGGCGCGAGCGATCGGAGAGTGCTTCGGGTGGCACCGTCGTCAACTGAATGAATGCGATGAATTCATTGAGCACGCTCTTCACACCGAGCAGCGATCCGGCGGTCATCGCTTCAGACCACGGAATACCCATGAGCCAGGCGATCGGCGCAAAGATCCATCCGGCAATGCGTTCGAGGGTGATCGCCTCGCCACCGACGGCTGGCAAGAAGCTCACGATGCTGTTGGCGAGCGCGACGAAGGCAGTGAGTACGATGAGGATTGCGATGATGTTGAGGAAGAGCGCAAGTCCGTCGCTCGTTCCGCGGGTAATGGAGTCCATCGCGCTCTGATAGATGCGAGGAGACTCCTGGAGATCCTGCGAGCTCCCGGAGTCGTCGGGCAGCATCATATGCGCAAAAAGCACCGAGGCCGGCACGGACATGATCGACTTCGTGATGAGATGTCCGAGTACACCCTCGAACTGCTCACCGAGCATCGCCGAATAAATCACCATCACCGAGCCTGCGATAGTTGCCATGCCGGCGGTCATGACGAGCAACAACTCGTAACGCGACATGCGCGCGAGATAGGGACGAACGAGCAGCGGCGCTTCCGTCTGCCCCAAAAAAATGTTCGCTGTCGCGACGAGGCCCGATGGGCCGCGAGTACCGAGCGCACGCTCGAAAACCCATGAAATCGCGCGAATGACGACGGGCAGGATGCGCCAGTACCAAAGCAATGCCGAGAGCGCCGACATTACGATGACGAGCGGCAACACTTGAAACGCAAAGGTGACGACGGCGTTCGGGTTCGTGACCGTGAAGGGCGTATCGCCACCGCCTACGTAACCGAAGACGAATGCCGAGCCTTTGAGAGTTGCCGCGCCGAGTGCGCCGACCGCTTGATTGAGGTAGAGCAGGCCTTCTTTAATGACTGGTGCTTTGAGCAGAAGCGCGCAGATCACGAACTGCAAGACGAGTGCGATGCTCACGAGCTTCCAGTTGATGGCCTTACGATTGCTCGACATCGGCAGCACGAGTGCGATGAACACGGCGATCCCGAGCAGTGCTTGAAGATAGAGCGTCATGGGTGATGTCCCGTTATTTGAGTTTGATTTCGCGCAGCCGCTCTTGCAGATATTCCTCCGCAAGAATCGGCGGTAGCGGTTCGGGTTTGCCGGGACCCACGCAGGATGGCAGCGCCGCGATGGGGAAGTCCGGATTGAAGTGCAGGAAGAACGGCATCGAGAACCGCGCGTTCTGCGCACGGTCTCGAATCGGGTTGATCACGCGATGGCTAGTCGAGCGCAGCATGCCGTTCGTCAGACGCTGAAGCATGTCGCCCACGTTGACGACCATCGAGCCCGGCGCTGGATTGACCGAGAGCCATTGCCCTTGTCGAGTCAGTACTTGCAAGCCGGGCTCTTCGGCGCCGAGCAACAAGGTGATCACGTTGATGTCTTCGTGCGCGCCGGCTCGAATGCTCTCTGCGGGGTTCGGCGGCATCGGCGGATAGTGAATGACCCGTAATACGCTGTTACCGAGCTGAACTTTATCCTCAAAGAAATCGGGCGCGAGACCGAGCACTCGCGCGATCGCCGAAAGCAGGCGACGTCCCGTGAGATCGAAAGTCTCGAACATCTCGATGCAGGTTTCCTTGAACCCCGGGATCTCCGAGATCCAGACGTTGTCGGCCATGTAGTGCCGATAAGGGTGACCCACCGGCAACTCGCGGCCGACATGCCAGAACTCCTTGAGGTCGAAGTGCTGGCTGCCCTTGGCGGTTTCGATGCCGAAGGGGGTGTAACCCCGGGCGCCGCCACCGCCCTTGATGTGGTAGCGATGCTTGTCAGCCTCAGGCCAGGCGAAGAAGCTCTTATATAAGGAAAGGAATCGGTCGATCAGCGGCTGCGGGATGCCGTGGTCGGTGATGATGACGAAGCCATAGTTCTCGTATGCGGCACCGAGGGCCCGCACGAAACGCTCGTCTTCGACGTCCCGCAGGCTGAGGGTCGGGATCTGCTCTGACATTTGCGCATTCTGCACGGTCACGGGGCGTACGTTAAGATTTCGTGATGCTTGACCTCCTCGTGCGCGTCCTTGTCGCCTACCTCTTGGGCTCGATCAACGGCGCCCTGCTGATCGGGCGCTTTCGAGGCGTCGATATCCGTACGCAAGGCAGCGGCAACGCTGGCGGTACGAATGCATTGCGCACACAGGGCTGGGCGTTTGCGGTCGGCGTCATCGTTATCGACGTCGGTAAGGCTGTCATCGCCGTTCAGTGGCTGCCGACCGCACTCACTGCGCCGGTGCTCTCGACCGATTGGCTCGCTGCCGCCTGCGGATTCGCTGCGGTGCTCGGTCACGTCTATCCCGTGTTCCATGGGTTTCGCGGCGGCAAGGGCGTGGCGACGGTACTTGGGACGTTGCTCGCTCTCTCTTTTCCCTTGCTGCTTGGCATGCTCGCCGTATGGCTGCTCACGATGTTCGTGTTCGGCTACGTCGGGCTCGGCTCGATGATCGCAGCGAGTGCATTGCCGCTGCTCGCGCAATACGCCGGCTCCGTCGGTGTGATCGCCCCCGATGAGGTCATGCCGCTCACCGTGTTCGGGGTGGTGTGCGCGGTCTTCGTCATCTGGACTCATCGCAGCAACATTGTGCGGATGCGCGACGGGACCGAGCCGCGCGCTCGTTCATTGTGGTTGCTCGGCCGATTGACCGGAAAATCATGATACTTGCGCGCGAGGTCTTTCGCGCTCTCGCCGACGGTGGCGTGCATTCGGGTGAGGCGCTCGCCGAGACCGCGGGCGTCACGCGCAGTGCAGTGTGGAAAGCGATCGAACACTTAAGAGAGATGGGTCTTGCGATCGAGGCTCAGACCAACCGGGGTTATCGCCTCGTCTCGCCTTGTGAAGCGCTCGATGCTCAAAGAATTCATCTTGGGCTCCCGTCCTCGATTCGCCATGCGGCGACGGTCGATGTCGAGTGGGAGATCGACTCGACCAACGGCGCATTGCTTTCGGCAGTGCCGCCTCAACCCGGACAGTTCGTCGCGCTTCTCGCCGAAAACCAAACAGGAGGACGCGGCCGTAGAGGGCGCGCTTGGCAGTCCGCGCTAGGCAGCAGTCTTTGCCTATCGATTGCGACGACCTTCGAGCCACTACCGCGAGATCTGCCCGCGCTCACGCTCGTGATCGGCGTGTGTGTGCGCGAGGTCTTGCGGCGTCGCGGCGCGCACGATCTCGCACTCAAGTGGCCGAACGATATCGTCACTCCCATCATGGAAAAACTCGGCGGCATCCTCGTCGAGCTGCGTGCCGAGGCGGGTGGTCCCGGCCATGTCGTCATAGGCGTCGGACTCAACCTGCGCCTCTCCAAAGAAGCAAAACAGGGTATCGCCGAGACCGGCACCCTCGCCGAAGATTTGGCTGGACAGGGCGTTGAGGTCGGTGCGCGTAATACGCTCGCGGCCGAGATCATCGGCCGCTGCATCGAGGGGCTGACGCAGTTTGCAGACGAAGGGTTCGCGCCGTTTATCGAATCGTGGCGATCGGCCGACGCCTTGCGCGATCAACCCGTTCGGGTGTTTGATGGCTATGGTGAGCGCGAGGGCGTTGCTCGTGGCATCGACGACCACGGTGCTCTACAGATAGAGACATCTCAGGGTCAAAGAATATCGCTCATCGGCGGAGAGGTGAGCGTACGACGAGAGGGTAGATCATGAGCTATACACCTCCGAAGGTTTGGGTGTGGAACCCAGGTAACGGCGGGCGCTTCGCCAACATCAACCGGCCCATCGCCGGTGCGACGCATGAGAAAGAGCTGCCGAGGGGGCGGCACCCTTTGCAGCTGTATTCGCTCGGCACACCGAACGGCATCAAGGTGACGATACTGCTCGAAGAGCTGCTCGCGCTCGGGCACTCGGGTGCCGAGTACGACGCCTGGTATATCGACATCGGTGCGGGCGATCAATTTGGCAGCGGCTTCGTCGAAGTGAACCCAAATTCGAAGATTCCAGCCTTACTCGATTTAAGTGGCGATCCGCCGGTACGAGTGTTCGAGTCGGGTTCGATTCTCACGTACCTCGCCGAGAAGTTCGGCGTGTTTTTGCCGCAGGCCGGCGCGATCCGCGCAGAGTGTTTCTCTTGGCTCTTCTGGCAAGTGGG
>JBIIHO010000007.1:0-15433 GCA_044235605.1 Steroidobacteraceae bacterium
CAATGCCGACTTCCCGCTGCGTGCCGATGCGCATACCTATCCGCTCCCGTGGATCATGGGTGATGTTTGGCTCGCCGACAGTGAGCCCGACGAATCGGGCACGGTCGTCGCGCGCGCGGCAGATGCTGGCGAGAAAGGCGAAATCGTGATCGCAGCGCCGTTTCCGTATCTTTGCCGCACCATTTGGGGTGCGGAGGGAGACTTCAAAGTCGAGGGACGTCGAGTCGTTCGTCAATGGCGTGGCGATTTCGAACGGTACCGAAAAACATATTGGACCCGCTGGAAAGGACAGCTTGCTTATACGCAAGGCGACTTTGCGGTGAAGTACGCGGATGGCGGTTTCTCGTTGCATGGACGATCGGACGACGTGATCAACGTGTCGGGTCATCGACTGGGCACCGAAGAAATCGAAGGCGCAATCTTGCGCGATAAGCAGGTGAATCCGGACTCACCGGTCGGCAATGTCATCGTGGTCGGCGCGCCGCACGCGCAAAAAGGGTTAACACCGCTCGCGTTCGTCCGACCCGCGCCCGGCCGCAAAATCACTGCCGAGGATCGTCGTCGACTCATCGAGACGGTTCGACAGGAAAAAGGCCAGGTTGCGATCCCGGAAGACTTCGTCAAAGTCACGCAGTTCCCCGAGACCCGAAGCGGCAAGTACATGCGACGCATGGTGCGCGCTCTCGTTGAAGGCCAGGAGGTTGGGGATACCTCGACACTGCGCAACCCCGAATCCATCGCCGAGCTACGCAGCGCGATTGCCGAGTGGCAAGCGCGCCAGAGAGTCGCGGACGAGCAGCAGCTTTTCGAAGACTTCCGTTACTTCAGAATTCATTATCACTCGCTCGCGGCGCCCTCGGTCGGCAAGCGACGCTCAAAAAAGACCGCGCCGCGCATTGCAGTCATCACGATCAACAACCCACCGGTGAACGCGCTCAACGAGCGTGCCCTCGACGAACTCAACATCGTGATCGATCACGTCGCTCGGCGTGATGACGTCAAGGCCGTGGTGTTCACTGGGCAGGGTACCTCGGCATTCGTCGCCGGTGCCGATATTCGCCAGCTCTACGAGGACGTCCATACGCTCGACGAAGCGCTTCCGCTGCCGAACAACGCGCATCTCGCATTTCGCAAGATTGAGGCGATGGACAAACCCGCGATTGCCGCGATCAACGGCGTCGCACTCGGCGGTGGAATGGAATTCGCGATGGCCTGTCACGTGCGTGTTGCCGAGCCACTCGCCACGTTTGGACAGCCTGAAGTTCGTCTCAATCTGTTGCCAGGATATGGCGGTACACAAAGATTACCGAGACTGCTCGAACAGGCGGGCCATCCGTCACCGCTCGTGCGTTCGCTCGAGATCATCATGGGTGGCAGAACGCTCGAGGCTGCAGAAGTTCAGGCTGATGGATTACTGCACGCGTTGTCGGACGATAACGAAGACGTTTTAGCACTCGCGACACGGCTCGCCCGTGAGTATGTCGCGGCACCTGCAGGACGAAATCTCGTCGCAAAGACCTTTGCTGCGCGTCGAGCGGCCAATTCGGCTTGGCAGTCGGCGGGTCGCGCTGATTTCGATGCAGCCCTTGCCGATTCGGAAGTGCAGCGTCTGCTTGCGCAGGCGCAAGCTGTCGGACGCGGCCCCACAGCCGAGCGGATTTTCGACGCGGTGAAGACGGGTTGGCACCAAGGCATTGGCGCGGGACTCGCTCGCGAGGCACAGTTGTTCGCCGAGGCGATCGTCGATCCTCAAGGTGGCAAGGCGGGCATTCGAGCGTTCTTCGACAAGCAGAGTGCGCCGTTGCCGACGCGCCGCTCCGAAACACCTCGGACGGAACAGCTCGGAGATCTCGTCAAGCGAGGCGATTTACTTCCGGTCGGCGCCGCATTTTTCCCCGGGCTGACTCCGCTGCCGAAATGGCAATACGGTCACGCTGTCGTCAAAGATGAACGAACCGGCGCTCCAGCGCACGGCCTTCCGAAGAACGCCGAGCGGGAGATCATCGTTCCGGTGCCGACACCTGGCCCGAACGAGGCGCTCGTGTATGTGTTGGCGTCCGAGGTCAACTTCAATGATATCTGGGCGATCACAGGCATCCCGGTCTCGCCTTTTGACAATCACGATCTCGACTATCAAGTCACGGGCTCCGGCGGCGTCGCCCTGATTGCGGCGGTGGGCAGCGAGGTCAAACGCGAAGGCCGATTGAAAGTCGGCGATCTCGTCACGGTGTATTCCGGACAAAGCGACTTACTCTCGCCGCTCGCAGCCCGCGATCCGATGTATGCCGGATTTTCGATTCAAGGATACGAAACCGACACCGGTAGCCATCAACAGTTTTTGCTCGTGCAGGGACCGCAGCTGCATTCGCTACCCCCCGATCTCACGCTAGAAGCCGCGGGTTCGTACGTTCTCAATCTCGGTACGGTGGTCAGAGCGCTCTTCACCACCCTGCAGATCGAGAGTGGCAAGACGCTGTTCGTCGAAGGTGCCGCGACGGGTACCGGATTCGAAGCGCTCAAGAGCGCTGCGCGTAACGGGCTCACGAGCGTCGGCTTGGTGTCGAGTTCGGAGCGCGCGACGTTCATTGCCGGCCACGGCGCTGCAGGCGCCATCAATCGCCGCGATCCGCGTTGGGCGAAAGCGTTCACGGTCGTTCCTGAGAGTGCGGCAGACATTGCGGCATGGGAGCAGGCGGGTGAGCCCATTCTTGATGAGATGCGGCGCCAGGCGGGCGGTCGACTGGCGGACTATGTGGTGTCACATGCCGGGCAGGAGTCCTTTCCGCGTTCCTTCCAGTTGTTGGCTGAGAACGGCACGCTGACTTTCTACGGTGCGACGAGTGGTTACTGGTTCTCTTTCGTCGGCAAACAAGGCGCTGCGATACCGGAGGAGATGCTTCGTCGGGCGCGGTTGCGGGCCGGCGAGGCCGTGCTGCTTTATTACGGAGTCGGCGCGCAGGATCTACTCGATCCGGTCGGGCTCGAGGCGATCGAGGCCGTGCGCAAGGCCGGTGGACGACTGGTCGTGGCGACGGCCACCGACGCGCAGCGCGAGTTCGTACAGTCTCTCGGTTATGGCGATGCGGTGCGTGGTGTCGTATCCATCGAAGAAATCCGTCGCAAAGAAGGCGCAGACTTCGATTGGCCATCGGCGCTTCCCGCCATGCCCGACTCAAAGAAAGATACGGTGCGTTTCAAAGAGGCCGTACGACAATTTCAGGATCGCACCATGAAACCCTTTGGTGGTGCGATCGGGCGGTGGTTACGCTCTGCAGATAACCCGCGCGGCTATCCAGATCTCATTATCGAGCGTGCGGGACATGACGCCCTCGCAGCATCGACGTCACTAGTCAAACCGTTTACGGGGCGAGTGGTGTATTGCGAGTCGATGGCCGGACGTCGCTATACGTTCTACGCACCGCAGGTCTGGATGCGGCAGCGACGAATCATCATGCCCACCGCCACGATTGCAGGAACGCATCTATGCAACGCGTTCGAAGTTGCCCGCATGAACGACATGATCGCAGCAGGGCAACTCGAGGTCAGCCCGCCGACGATCGTTCCGTGGAGTGAGCTGCCCGCCGCTCACCAGTCGATGTGGGATAACACTCACGCTGGAGCGAACTACGTTGTTAACCATGCGCTGCCACGGATTGGGCTGCGCTCGCGCGACGAACTTTTCCAGGAATGGGGAGCGGCTCGATGATCGTCAGGACGACCAAGGTCAAAAAGACCAAGAAATCGAAGACCAAAGCGGCTGCACGGAAAAAAACAGTCGCTAAAGCTGTCTCGCCCAAACTCGTTGCGGCTAAAGCCAAACCGAAGCCCAAGCGCACGTCGACGAAAGTTACCGTTTCTGCTGCGAGACCTAGCCGTTCGCGAGCGATGCGCCTCGCCGGAAAAGTGGCTCTCGTATCGGGCGCGGCCGGAAATATCGGTGAGGTGATCGTTCGGCGCTACCTTGAAGAAGGTGCGCGCGTCGTAATGGTGGGACGAAACCGGGCAAAACTCGAGGCTGCGCGCGAGAAACTACTTGCGAAAACCGGCGCGCCCGCGAGTCACGCCTACGTTCTCGATTTTGATGCCTCGGATTCTGGGCAGGCCCGATATGGCATCGAAGCGACGATGCGTCATTTCGGTCGTATCGACATACTCGTCAACAATGCCGGCTCCGCCGGTCCGAAGGCGCCGATCGAAAAACTGCCTCTGTCGCGTGACGAGCTCGACACCCTACGTGCAGCCGGCTCGACCGACACTGAGACCGTAGCGGACGCTGCCGGAAACTTACTCGGGCTGAGTTGGAACATGGTTCGCGCAACGGCGCCTTATCTGCAGGCGGGTGCGTCGATCATCAACGTCTCGACGATTTTCTCGCGAACCAAATATTTCGGGCGTGCGGCTTACGTTGTTCCGAAATCGGCACTCAACGCCTTCTCGCGACAACTCGCATTGCAGCTCGGTCAGCGGGGCATCCGGGTCAACACGGTATACCCAGGCCCCATCGAGAGTCAGCGTATTCGGACCGTCTTCAAAGCGATGGACCAGTTGCGCAAAGCGCCCGATGGAACGACGGCCAATGATTTCATCTCGACGATGGCACTGTCGCGGGCTGAGCCGGAGACCGGTGCGACGCACAGCTTTCCGAGCGTGGAAGACGTTGCTAACACTATTGTTTTTCTCGGCAGTGATGAATCTCAAGCGTTCAGCGCCCAAGGATTCGAAGTCACGAATGGCATGCAGGTCATGCAAGAGTCGCGATCGACTTGGGTATCGCGACCCGAACTTCGGACCGTGGACGGAACTGGGTCGACGGTGCTCGTGGCGGCCGGTGATCAGGTCGCCGATGCCCTGACCATCGCCCGTATTCAAGCGGGCTGTGGTGCCCGCGTTCTTTTAGGTCTCGGCACCGAAGAGGCGGTGCAAGCAGCCGTAGCCGCTTTGCAAAACAGCGACGCCGACCGCCGCATCAAGCCCGTGCTCTTCGATCGTCATCGTCCCGACACGTTGGCGAACTCGCTTGCATCGGTCGATCCGGCTCAAGCCCTGCATGGTGCCGTGGTATTGCCGGCATTCGGTAACTGGCGTTTCAAGGCGCCGCTTTCGGAGGCCAGCGATGCGGACGTCGAAGCTTTTTTGAAGGGTGAACTTGCCGGCGCCATTGGTATCGCGAGAGAACTCTCGCGACTTTGGCACCGCCTTGCTCCGTCTGGCGTCAGCCCGCGGATCATTTTCATGTCGAATGGTAGTGACGAGGCGGGCGATACCTATGCCGATATCCTGCGCGCAGGAATCGAGCAACTCGTCCGTGTTTGGCGCGACGAGAGTGAAACGCAGGTGAAATCCGGCGATCGCGCGGCACTCGAATGGTCGAACCAAATTCTTCGTTGGTCGAATACCGAAGAGAACGGCTTGCTCTTCGCAGGCGCTCAGGCGGCTCGTTTGCTTTACACCAAGCGACGCGTTCCGCAAGTGAACCTCTATATGCCCGCTGCGATCGTCGATGCGACGGGTTCCACGCGCCCTAACTTCGGCTGGATCGAATCGCTCATGGGCTTGCACCTCGGCAAGTGCGTGCTGATCACGGGAGGTTCTGCTGGCATCGGAGGTCAGTTAGGACGTTTGCTCGCGATCTCCGGCGCACGAGTCATGCTCACGGCCCGTCGCGAAAATCAGCTGATCGATCTGCGTGACAGCATCGTTCGCGAGCTCGAAGAAATTGGCTACAACCGGCCCCATGAACGCGTTCGCATTCTCGCCGACATCGATGTCGCCGATGAACATGCACTCGTTAAATCGGTTGCCGCGACCCTCAAGGCCTTTGGGCGCATCGACTATCTGATCAACAACGCCGGGGTAGCGGGAGCCGAGCAGATGGCCGTCGATTTGCTGCCCGAAGACTGGCGCAACACGCTGCATGCCAATCTGGTGTCGAACTACTCGCTCATCGAAAAAGTCGTGCCGATGATGAAGCAGCAGGGGTCGGGCTACATCCTAAACGTCAGTTCTTACTTCGGTGGCGAGAAATACATCGCCGTGCCTTATCCGAACCGATCCGACTACGCCGTCTCCAAAGCGGGCCAGCGCGCGCTCGTCGAAAACCTCGCGCGATTCGTAGGCCCCGAGATTCAGATCAACGCCATCGCGCCGGGACCCGTCGAAGGCCAGCGACTCAAGGGCAAGGACGGTAAAGCGGGGCTCTTCGACCGTCGCGCCAAGTTGATCCTCGAAAACAAACGTTTGAATCAGCTGCATGGCGCCGTGCTTAAGGCCCTTGCCGACGGCTCAACGCTCGATGCAGTTCTCGGTGCGATGTGCTCCAACGACATCGGTTTGCTGCAGTCACCCGAGGTGCCGGCCGCCTTACGCGAGCTGAGTATCAAGCTGAAATCCGAGGCTACCGGATCGGAGGAGCCGACTCATTCATCGTTGCATTTTTTGATGACGCGACCGATGGCGACTCGACTCGTCGCACGCCTGCGCAATGGCTGCCTGATGCCGCAGGTCATTCATCATGATCTTGCCGAGCGATGGATTCTCGATCTGCCTGTTCCGCCGGAGCCGTTCATCGACCCCGCGCGTATTGAGGTCGAAGCCGAGAAAATCCGTACCGGTGTGATCGGCATGTTGCATCTCAATCGTATGCCGACCGAAACCGATGTGGCGCTCGCTACGGTGTTTTTTATGGCAGACCGGGCGATCTCGGGCGAAACCTTCGAGCCGTCTGGCGGATTGCAACAAGAGCGAACGATCACTGAGCGCGAGCTCTTCGGCCGTGCCAAGCCGGAGCGTGTGCGACGTATGGAAGGTGAGACGATCTGGCTCATCGGCGAGCATATGTCCGAACCGCTCGCTGCGGCTGCGAAGTTATTTCTGGCCGAGGGCCACGTTGGCAGTATCGTGATGCTGACGCGTACGGCTGCTGCAGGAGATGCGATCCGCTTCGCACTGGGTCGCGCACTCGGGCACGATCGAATTTCGTATCTTACGGTTGGCGATGCGCTCGAAGAAGGCATGGACACCGCGTTCGCTAATCACGGACCGCCGGCTGCCGTGGTGTCGACGCCATTTGCGCCGATTCCGCGTGCGCTGTTTGGCATCGAAGGTAAGGACCATCTCGCCGCGCCGGAATTTTCCGAACTCATCGAGATGAATCTAACCCATCATTTCCGTGTGGCGCGCAAGGTGTCCTTGTTCAAAGGCGCTCGACTCATTCTCACTTCGCCGGACGTGCCTGCCGGAGGTACTCTTGCGCAGTTCGCGATGGCAAATTTCATCAAGACCACGTTGCACGCATTCACCGCGACACTAGGCGTCGAAAACGAGCGCCTACCGACCGCGGTGCCGGTGAACCAAGTGAATCTCACGCGACGCATGCGCAGCGAAGAGCCGAGAGATGCTGCCGAGCAGGCTGAGGAATATCAACGCTATGCTCATGCGGTGTTGTTGGCTGCCGCCCCTATCGTCGAGGCGCAAGAGAGCCGATATCGGGCTCGAATCTATCGAGGACTCGCCATCACGGTATGAAGATCGAAGTTGTTCCGGTTACTGCGTTTCAGCAGAACTGCAGCATCGTATGGTGTGAGAACACGCGGCGTGCGGCGGTGGTCGATCCGGGCGGTGACCTCGATCGTGTTTTGGCAGCCGT
The DNA here is from genome assembly GCA_044235605.1 of Steroidobacteraceae bacterium. GTDB lineage: Bacteria > Pseudomonadota > Gammaproteobacteria > Steroidobacterales > Steroidobacteraceae > UBA964. Next base: position 7,646 of record JBIIHO010000007.1, read on the forward strand.
CGAGCGGCATGGTCTGACGCTCGAGAAGATTCTCATCACTCACGCTCATCTTGATCATGCCGGAGCGACGGCTGAACTTGCCCGTCGATATTCGCTACCGATCGAAGGGCCGCAGATCGACGATCAGTTCTGGATCGATCAGATGCCGGCGCAAGCCAAGATGTTCGGCTTTCCGCCGTCGGAGCGCTTCACGCCCGATCGCTGGCTTGCACAGGGGGACCGCGTCACCGTTGGGGATGTCGAGTTCGAGGTGTTTCACTGTCCAGGACATACACCTGGGCATATCGTTTTCTTCCAGCGTGAATCTCGGTTTGCGATCGTGGGCGATGTGATCTTCGCAGGGTCGATCGGACGCACCGATTTTCCGCGCGGCAATCACGATCAACTATTGCGCTCGATTCGCGAGAACTTGTTTCCGCTCGGCGACGACGTGACCTTCTTGCCTGGGCACGGGCCCACCTCTACCTTCGGCGCGGAACGGCGTAGCAATCCGTTCGTCGCTGACCGCTTGTTTTCAGATCGCGTGTAGCGAGGTGGTCGGCAGGTAGTGATCGACGAGCAACGCGATGAACAGCCACATCAGGTATGAAATAGAGAATCTGAAGATCTTCATCGGCAGCTCAGCACGGTCTGTCAGCTTGAGCGCGAACGCGTAATAGAGAAATCGGGCATTCAGCACGAGTACTGCGGCGAGATAGATCAGGCCGCTCATCCCTGAGATCCAGGGCATCAAAGTGACGAGCACCAGCAGCACGGTGTAGAGCAACACCTGTAGTCGGGTGTAGGGAATGCCGTGGGTCACGGGCAGCATCGGAATGCCAGCCTTTGCGTATTCATCGCGACGAGCGATGGCGAGGGCCCAAAAATGCGGCGGCGTCCAGATGAAAATGATGAGGAATAGCAACAGCGCGTTTGGCTCGATCGAATTGGTGACAGCTGCCCAGCCGAGTACGGGGGGCGCAGCTCCGGCTGCGCCGCCGATCACGATGTTCTGCGAAGTCGCTCGCTTGAGGAACACGGTATAGATCACGGCGTAACCAATGAGCGATGCAAAGGTGAGCACAGCCGTGAGGGGGTTCACAAGAAACCACAGGATAAGCATCGAGAGTACGCCGAGAGTGAGTGCGAACGTGAGTGCCTGAGCCGTTTTCAGCGATCCGGTTGCAAGCGGACGACTCTGCGTACGCGACATTTGCTCGTCTATTTTTTGATCGAGTACGTGGTTGATGGCTGCCGCACAACCCGACGCGAGCGCGATGCCAAGATTCCCCCAGAGCAGCGCATCGAGAGGCGGCATGCCCGGGCTTGCGAGCAACGTTCCCACGATCGCGGTAAACACGATGAGCGCGACAACCTTAGGTTTCGTGAGCTCGAGGTAGAGCCTCCACGTCGGGCGAGGCGCGAGAGCAGCGGCAGGGGTCGACATGTCAGGCCTCTCGCAGGCGACGGTTGAGGAGGATCATGGACATCAGCAACAGTGCAGCGCCCGCATTGTGTGCCGTAGCAAGGGAGAGTGGGAAAGCTTTAAGGATCATCAAAAACGCGATGAGTAGTTGAATCCCCAGAGCGCCTATCGCCCAATAACCTGCTCGTTGAACGAGCGGAGTCGGCGCACGACGGATGGCGAGCCATGCGGCAAATAACACGGCCAAGGTTGCGACGATAGCGCCGAGTCGATGAGTGAAATGAATGGCGACACGAGCCGGGTGTTCGAGTACACCACCGGTGTAATTGATGTCGAGACCTCTCCACAGTACGAAGGCTTCGCTGAAATCCATACCTTCTGGCCACCACTGGCCCTGACATTTCGGCAAGTCCGGACAAGCAACGGCCGCGTAATTGGTACTCGTCCACCCTCCGAGCACGATTTGGAAGGCAACGATGATCGTCGCGACTACGGCCATTCGACGTGCGCCGTCGAGCGCAGCAATACGCGTAGCGCCCGGCGTCGGCTCGACGAGCTGAGTTCTACGGCGCATATCGAGCCACATCCACATCAGCAACGAAAGCGTCGTGAGTCCGCCAATGAGGTGTAGTACGACGACGAGTGGTTTTACCAACCACCACACTGTGAAAGCACCTAGCGTACCCTGCAGTACTACGACAACCAGCAGAGCGACGGCAAGGGGAATGCTTGCGGGACGTTCGCGCCGGTAAGCGATGGCGATCGCCGTGATCAGAACGATGATGAATCCGAGACCCGTCGCCGCATAGCGATGGATCATCTCGCGCCACGCTTTGCCTGAGTCGTATTCCCAACCAGGCGCGTAGGACTCGATCTTTCCTTCGTTGCGTTCCGCGCCAGCAGGCGTGACGTGACCATAACAGCCCGGCCAATCGGGACAGCCAAGACCCGCATCGGTCAGTCTCACCCAGGCGCCGAGGACGATGACGACGAGGCATAGCGTTACACCGAGCAGCGCCAGCCGTCGAATGGCGACTGAACCTTGAGGGATGGAAACACGATTAGACATGGATGATCAGCCGATGTGAGAAAGCTTGAGAAGTTTTTTGATGTCTTCGAGCAGACCCTTCGGATTCTGAGTGGCATCGAATCGCATCATCAGATTGCCGAGAGGGTCCACTACGAAAATGTATGGCGTGGAGCTCGATGCGTCACGCGGAAACTGATCGAGCCACACGCGCGATGCGGCATCGGAAAACTGAAGAGTTTCGAGGCCCGGATGCTCGGACGCCAAGAACGTCGAATCGCAGCAATTGCTCTCAGCGATGAACACACGCTGTACGCGGTCCATGTCTTCGGCGAGCAGAAGACGAGTTTGGCGGATGGTCCACAGCGTTTGACGACAAGTGGCATCACAGGCTCCGTCGTCGATATAGAGCAGCGTCCACTTTCCGCGAAATACCTCGGCCTTGGCGAGTGCGCCATCGGGAGTTAAGAAATTGCTCTCCGCTAGTGGTCGGGCAGGCGAGATGAGTTCGCCATGGTTCGTACTGCCAGCGGGGCGCCAACCTCCGGCGTAATACAGCCAGAATGCGCCAAGCAGCGGAATGAAGAAGAGTGCGGCGAGTCCGATCAGTGCGCCACGACCTGAGGTTGTGGTGTGAACTTTAGAGGTCTCAGTCGTCATTCTGTATCTCGTTTCTTCAAATTCATGATTACGAATAACACCAGCAGCAGAACGGCGAAACTCCACCACTGGATTGCGTAAGACCAGTTTTGCTCCGGACCTTTCGCGTAGGGCTTCCAATCGCGGCGATAACCGTTAGGTTCCGCTGCATCGAGTAACACGACTCTCGTCTCAAGACGCCCTTCCTCGACTCCTAGCGATCGAGCGAGTTCCGCTGGCAGCGGAAAAGCTGTTACGCGAGGCCAGGCTCCAGAGAGGGTCGGTGCGGCGCGACCGCCCGCAAGCCCAGCGGACGGCAAGTCATCCACGATTCCCGAGATCCGCTTTTCGCCCGCTTCGATATTCAGACGAACATCGGGAAGACGATCGCGATAACCCTCGAACGGTAACCAGCCTCGATTGACCAAAAGCCACCGTCCGTCTGCAAGTTGCAGCGGCGTCAGCACTTCGTATCCCGCTCGCCCGTCCCGCGTGCGATTGTCGAGCAGGAACTGCCGTGAATCGTCCCAGTTTCCCGTGACTTCGATCCGCGTATAGCGCGGTAACTCGACGGTAGTCTTCGAGCCGAGCACCACGACGCGATCTGCGCTCGCGACGAATTCTTGACCTAGTTGCTGCTTGAACTCCGCACGGCCCCATTGCCAACGGCCGAGGCTTACGAAAAGAATGAGCAGCATCAGGGTGATGACCGTCATCAGCCACGACGGAGAAAAAACCCTGCGGCCAACAGCGATTCTGAGCGGCACGCGCCTATAATAACGGTTGTGGAACTCTTTCGGCTCTTTGTCGGTATCGTCATGCTGGGCATCGTTTTCAGCCTGGGCTCGGCGTTGTTTCACCTCATGACCGACAAAGGCGATTCCAAAAAGATGGTCAGAGCGCTCACGGTTCGGGTGAGCCTATCGGTGGGTCTCTTCCTGCTGCTCATGGTGGCGTGGGCCACTGGCCTCATCCAACCTCTCGGCACGGGACGCTAAAAGCAAACGGGCCGGTTGCCCGGCCCGTCGCATCGCTAGCAGGTGGCGCAACGGCCACCGCGATCATCAGATCCAGTAGACGAACACGAACAGTCCGAGCCAGACCACGTCGACGAAGTGCCAGTACCACGCGACGGCCTCGAAGCCGAAGTGTCGCTGCGGCGTGAAGTGGCCCTTCATGGTCCGGAACCAAATGATGAGCAACATGATGGCGCCTAGCGTCACGTGCACACCGTGGAAGCCCGTCAGCATGAAGAATGTGGACCCGTAGATGCCGGTGGACAGAGTCAGTCCGAGTTCAGTGTAGGCATGGATGTATTCGTAGGCCTGAAGCCCGACGAACAGGAACCCTAGCAAGAACGTTGCCGCAAGGAAAATATTGAGGATCTTACGGTTACCTTCTTTGATCGCATGATGCGCGATGGTGATCGTCACACCCGAGAGCAGCAGGATCGCGGTGTTGATCGCAGGCAAACCGAAAGCCGGGATGGTTTCGAACGAGCCGTCGTCACGTGGGCCGAGCGCTGCAGGGCCGTTGGTGGGCCAAGTGGCGTTGTAATCCTGGAACAACAGCAACTTGTTGAAGATCTTCACGCCTTCGCCGCCGATCCAGGGAACCGAGAGCTGACGCGCGTAAAAGAGCGCGCCGAAAAACGCCGCGAAGAACATCACCTCGGAGAAGATGAACCACATCATTCCCATGCGGAACGACTTGTCGACCTGCATGTTGTACATGCCGCGCTGATGTTCATTGATGACGACCGCGAACCAGCCGACGAAGAGTGCGATCAGCATGACGATACCGATGGCGAAGACCCAAGGTCCGTACCACTCGTTGAGCCAGCCACAGAGGCCGATCATGAACACGAACAGCGTTGCCGAGCCGTAAATCGGCCAAGGGCTTTCGTGAGGAACGTAATACTTGTCGGCGGCGTGTTCTGTGGCGTTGGCCATGTTGCATTTCCTAGTTCAGCGCGGCGACCCGCGTCGAGTTGTCGTAAAAAACGTAAGACAAAGTAACCCGATCGATGCTTTTTGGAAGGTTAGGATCGATCACGAAGCGCACAGGCATCACGCGCTCTTCATCTTTGGCGAAATTCTGCGGTATGAAGCAGAAGCACTCGGTCTTGCGGAAGAACGCCGTGGCTTTACCGGGCGCGACATTCGGAATGGCTTGGGCGACGGTATCCCGACCCGTCAGGTTCCGGGCGACATAGTCGATTTCATAGAGCCGACCCGGATTCACCTTCATCTCGGCGATGACTGGACGAAACTCCCAACTGCCGACCGACGGCAGATCGGCAACGAATTCGACGGTGACCAAGCGCGACTCGTCGTGCTCGATTGTCTGTACGTTGGATGCGCGCAGCAGGTCTTTCGGATTGCCGACACCTGTGATGTCGCAGATCACGTCATAGAGCGGAACAAGCGCAAAACCAAAAGCGAAGGCGCCCGCTGCGAAACCGAGCAAGCGCAGACTAAGACGACGGTTGCTTTGTTCGCGCGTTTCGCTCATTGGCGAAACCCCACGACCGACATGAGGATGAATGCGAGATAGAACCCTAAGGCCACGAGGCCGAGCAGGATCGCTGAGCGTTTCACTCGGCGAGCTCGTTCGGTGTCAGGGGCGTCAGGGTTCATCTTGTGGTGTCCTCTGTCGATGCTCAGTGCATCGAGCCATGCGAAATCACGGCGCGAGACGGCGGCGTCTCCCAGCTGTGGTAAGGCGCCGGAGTCGGAAGTTCCCACTCGAGGCCGTGAGCACCTTCCCACGGACGATCGGCTGCTTTTTCACCCGATCGCACTGCGCTCCAGACGACGTATACAAAGAGTAGTTGAGAGAAGCCGAAGATGAAGGCGCCAATGGACGACACCATGTTCCAGTCGGCGAATTGGGTCGAGTAGTCGGGGATACGGCGCGGCATGCCGGCGAGTCCCAAGAAGTGCTGCGGGAAGAACAGCACGTTCACGCCGATCGTGGACAGCCAGAAGTGCAGCTTGCCGATCTTTTCGTTGTACATGCGGCCCGACCACTTGGGCAGCCAGTAGTACACGCCCGCCATGATGGCGAACACGGCACCAGGAACCAGCACGTAGTGGAAGTGAGCCACGACGAAGTAGCTGTCGTGATACTGGAAGTCCGCCGGGACGATGGCGAGCATCAAGCCGGAGAAGCCGCCGATGGTGAACAAGAAGAGGAAGGCGATCGAGAACAGCATCGGCGTCTCGAAGCTGATGGAGCCCTTCCACATCGTCGCGCACCAATTGAATACCTTCACACCAGTGGGTACCGCGATGAGCATGGTCGACAGCATGAAGAAGAGCTGTCCTGCGAGCGGCATACCGACGGTGAACATGTGGTGCGCCCAGACGATGAACGAGAGGAACGCGATCGAGGCCGACGCGTAGACCATCGACTCATAGCCGAACAGCGGCTTGCGCGAGAACGTCGGAATGATCTCCGAGACGACACCGAAAGCCGGCAGGATGAGGATGTACACCTCGGGGTGCCCAAAGAACCAGAAGATGTGCTGGAACATCACCGGATCACCACCACCCGAGGCAGCGAAGAAACTCGTACCAAAGAAATAGTCCGTGAGCAGCATGGTCACAGCCCCTGCAAGCACCGGCATGACGGCGATCAGCAGGTAGGCCGTAATGAGCCACGTCCAGCAGAAGAGCGGCATATTGAGCAGGCCCATACCCGGAGCGCGCATGTTGAGGATGGTGACGACCACGTTGATGGCTCCGAGGATCGACGAGATACCCATGAGGTGAATCGCGAAGATCGTGAGCGGGAAGCTGTCACCGGCCTGCAGAGAGAGAGGCGGATAGAGAGTCCAGCCGCCCGCCGGGGCGCCGCCCGGGACGAACAGCGTGAGCAGCAGCAGCGTGAAGGCGAACGGCAGCAGCCAAAAGCTGAAGTTGTTGAGTCGGGGCAGCGCCATGTCCGGGGCGCCCACTTGCATCGGCACCATCCAGTTGGCGAGACCTGTCCAAGCGGGCATGACGGCGCCGAAGATCATGAGTAGTGCGTGCATCGTCGTCATGGAGTTGAAGAACCCCGGATCGACGAACTGCAAACCAGGCTGGAAGAGCTCAGCGCGAATGACGAGCGCCATGGCGCCGCCCAGGAAGAACATCACGCAGGCGAACACCAGGTACATCGTGCCGATGTCCTTGTGGTTGGTGGCGTAGAGCCAGCGCTTGAGCCCATGCGGCTTATGATCGTGGTGATCGTGCGCGTGATCGTGGGTCGCGGTGTTGGCCATGATATTCGTGCTCTCTAGATTTAAGTCTGGTGTTGAATTCTTTGATCAGCGGGAGCTGGTTCAGCCCCGGGGAGCGGCGGGAAGGGCCGCGACCGTAGGCGCCGCGGAGTCCACGGCGGGTTCGCTCGACGCGTCGGTGGGAGCCGATGCGCCTGCTTTTTGGCCTGCTAGCCATGTGCGGTATTCGTCTTTCGTGACGACCTTCACGACGATGGGCATAAAGCCGTGATCGCGGCCACAGAGTTCGGCGCACTGGCCACGGTAGAGACCGGTCTTGCCCTTCTCGACCTTGAACCACAGCTCATTCACGTTTCCGGGAATCGCGTCTTTCTTCATGCCGAAATCCGGAACCCACCACGCGTGGATGACATCCTGCGCGGTGAGCAGCACGCGAACTTTGGTGTCTTCCGGAACGACGAGCGGGTTGTCGACATTGAGCAAATAGTT
>JBIIHO010000291.1:0-2592 GCA_044235605.1 Steroidobacteraceae bacterium
GTGCTCTTCGTCGACAACGTCGCGGATGACCGTACGGTTCGATCCGCGGGTTCGGGCCCGGCGATCTATGCGTCGGACTTCCGCTTCGGTTTGGTGGCTACGGCGGGTGCTCCGCGTCTTTCGGCGGCCCCCAGCATTCCGACGACGGTGTTTGCGAACTTGCCGAGCCCCCGCGTAATTGGCCTGCGCATGGCGTACAAGTTCTAAGCCACGGCAGGACGCACTCGCGTTCAACCTCAAGCGGGGCTGCCCATCACATGGTGGGCAGCCCCGTTCCTTTTAGTGAGGCGCGATCCCGCGGTCTATCGTGGGGAGAGGTCTTAGGTGATGACGGGGGTCACGCATGATCGATACGAGTAACGGCGCGGTTTCTCGTCGCCAATGGCTGGGATCGCTCGCCTTGGGCATCGGGGTCGCAGCCGGATCATCGCTCGCGTTGCCCGAGGCGGATGCTGCGACCAGCGGCGATCTTTCGGATCTTGCTGACCCGGAAGTCAACCTCACGAATCTCGTTCGCATGCAAGGCAGCCTGATCGAGCAGGACGTGCCCTGGTGGTTCACGGGCATGATCTTCGCGGTGAGAGGAGATCACGAAACTCCGCGCCCGTTAGTGCGTTTCGAAGGCATGGAGGTCTATTGGTTCTCGCATCGCCCGAGCGGGTTTCAACTTGGCGGACATACGGTCACGTTTTTCAGAGATGTCGAGACGAACGATTTTCTACGCGAGTTTCGAAACCCTTGGACGGGCCGCCTCGATGAAGTGAAGCCTGCGGTACAAGGCGGCAACCTTGGGTTTATTTACAGCAGAGAGGGGATCTGGCCGGTTCGACTCGACGGTACGCCTCTGGGTGAGCCACGTAGGGCGCCGTTGAAGTTGCAATGGCACTCGATCGGAGATCACGTTTGGTTGCAGCACCAGACGGTCTATCCGCCCGGTATGCCACCCATGCATGGTCAGCGACAAAGTCTGTTCACGCGTCGGCAGGATTTTCTTGATTCGCGTGTGACGGCGCTGCCTGCGACGTTTTCATCCACCGTGTTCATGGGTTGGCTCAAGTGGATGAACATGACGGACGAACCGGGCCACGTAATCTGGCATGCCTCGGGTGCGAAGTTACGCAGCCTCGACGAGTTACCGCGCGAGTATCGAGAGCGAGCCGAGCGCGAGTATCCCGAACGCATGACGGCCAAGCCACGATGATTTTTTTGAGGGGGGTTCAAATGAAGTGGTCCACGACGGCGGCGGCGCTGACCTTGGCAATAATCGTTACGGTAGCTGCGGTCGCGGAGGCTGCATCGGGCACGACACCGATCCGATTCAAAGACGAAACCGCTGCGCGCGGTGTGACCGATCTTGCCGTCAATGCGACGGGCCCGACTTTCGGAGACTATGACGGGGACGGTGACCTCGATATCTTCGTGCCAGTTGAGGATCTTGCTCCCGGTTTGGCGGATCGCTTGTTCGAGAACGACGGACGCGGTGTCTTTAAGGACGTCGCGGTAGCGAAGGGTCTGCAGAATCCGGGGAGCTACAGTCGTGGCGCCGTGTTCTGCGATCTCGACAACGACGGCGATCTCGATCTTCTCTCTGTGAACATGCCCCCCGGGCAGTCCCGGCAGCGTCATGTACCGACCACGCTGTACAAAAATGAGCTGCGCGAAACAGGGGAGGCCCGCTTCACGGACGTGACGCGAGTGTCGGGTCTCATGCGCGCCGGAAACGAGAACGATCAAAAGATCGGTGGTGTCGGTGATACGGGCGGAGGTGGCGGTTGCGCCGATTACGATCGCGACGGCGATCTCGATCTTTTCATCAAGAACGCAGATGGGGACGTCGACAACGTACTGTTCAGAAACGAGGGCGGGTGGAAGTTCGTCGATGTGACTGCAACAGCCGGTGTGACGTTACAGTCGAAGCTCAAAGATTCCAACGCGCAGGGATCACCCAATTGGATCGATTTTGATCAGGACGGCTGGATCGACTTGCTCGTGACCCACGAGCGCGAGATTAAGGTGCTCCTGCGTAATCTCGGTGACGGTCGATTCGAGGATGTCACGCGGGCGCGAAGGCCGCCCAATGCCCTGCCGTTCCTCAATCCGGGCTATGCCCAGGGCGCCTGCATCGCCGACTTTGATCATGACGGCGATATGGATGCTTTTCTTCCGACAGCCGATCAGGCGGGCAGAATGATCGCGAACCGACTTAAAGAGACGGGTACGCTGTCTTTTCAGGATGTGACGACCAAGTCAGGGGCGGGGGTCATTCGCGGCACCCGCGGCTGTGTGGCAGCCGACTTCGACAACGACGGCCACGTCGATCTCTACCTCAATAACGGCGGGCCGTCGAACGTGCTCATCAATGACGTCATCGCCGACTTTCCGCCGTTCGTGACCTTCTACATTGCTTGGGAACCGGCGGAGAACACCTTGCTGCGTAATCGGGGTGACGGCAGTTTTGAGGAGGTCACTCGAGGTTCCGGCGCGGAAGGTTTCGGCATCGGCTCAGGAGTCGGCGCAGCCGATCTCAACGACGACGGGTTTCTCGATCTCTTCGTCACGAACCGAACGTACTACGCCATGGGTAAGCAGGTG
>JBIIHO010000149.1:0-4908 GCA_044235605.1 Steroidobacteraceae bacterium
CGACGTGACGAATCCTGCGAACTACGACGCAGGCATGTATGCCACGACCGGCGGCGGCGCTGGGCCCTGGAACGATGCGGCGGGTAGAGCGCTCGTGGAATGGTTGAAACGCGAGCATCCGCAGTTCAAGCCCCGACGTATCGTCGATCTCGGCTGCGGACTCGGACACAACACCTTGCCGCTGCGAGCGGCTTTCCCGGACGCCGAAATCATCGCGGTCGATGTGGCGGCGCCCATGTTGCGCTACGGCCATGCGCGCGCCCGATCGCTCGGCGTGTCGGATGTGACTTTCATGCAAGCCGATGCGACGGCTACGCCGATCGAAGAGAGTTCTTGCGATCTCGTCTTCACGACGATGGTCTTGCACGAGACGTCTCGTCAGGCGTTGCCGCGTATTTTTTCGGAGGCCCATCGGCTGTTACGCGCCGGTGGTCTCACGGTACATCTCGAGCAACCGCCGTATCGCGGTCTCGATCCGTTCGAGCAATTCATGCGCGACTGGGATGGCCGGTTCAACAACGAACCGTTCTGGAGCGCCTTACACGAATCCGATCTACCGTCTTTACTCGTTAAAGCGGGTTTCGGTGCTCGGAACGTATTCGAGTCGCGATGCTCGGCGCTGCCCCCGTCTCAAACGGTCATCAAGAACGAAGATTTCGGACGAGCGCCCTCGTGGTATGTGGTGGGTGCGTGGCAAGCGGCGAAAGGAATCGCCGCACTTGGATAGCACGGATATGGATCACTCCCTCCCGCAGATCGCTGACCCCATCCAGCGCGACACCTCCACAGAAACGGGGCGCCGTCCGGAAGCTCCGCAGTTCACCGATGATCCGATGCTCGATCGGCTCTACGGTGTGACGCTCGCGTTAGTGTCTGAGCTTGCTGTCACACGCTCGCGTCTCGATGCGCTGGAGCGCGTACTCGCGCGCCGCGAACTTGTCGATCAGGGTGAAGTAGATGGCTTCGTGCCGGAGTCTGTCGAAGCGTCTGCGCGCAGCCGTCTGCAATCGGAATACTTAGAGCGCGTTTTACGCGCACTCGAATAATCGTCTTGCGCTCTCTATCGGTCGACGCTCTAACGCCTCGCGTCCACTGAATAACGGAGCACGTCTCCTTTCTTGATCCCGCGTCGCGAGCTTTCTCCGCCTCGTAACTCGAGGACCCACTTCACCGGCGTGTCGGGGCCGACCGGATCGAGCGAGAAAGGAGTGGTGTTCTCGAATACCGCGATCAGGCGTCTTCGTGAGTCAAAGAAAAGTATGTCGAGTGGGATGAACGTGTTTTTCATCCAGAACGATGAGATTCGTGGTGCTTCGTTGACGAATAGCATGCCCTGAGCGACCGGAAGATCCCGTACGTACATCAGGCCTTGTCGCTGACGATCCGGTGTATCAGCGATCCAAACGTCAAAATATTGCGGGCCGCTCGCGCTCTGGACCGTGACTTTTCCTGTGGGAAAGGTCGATAGGTCTTGTAACGCAGGCTCGGCGGCGCCGAGTAGCGTGCCGAAGACGATGACGACGAACGCGACGAAAGCTTTTTTCATTCCGATTCGAGGATACTCGGGGCGCAACCGTTGAGACAGTTGTCGACGAAGACGCGGGTAGTTTTCCAGCGGTCGGACCACTCAGAGAGGGTTTCCCTTCCGAGTTCGGTGATTCGGTAGTACCGGCGAGGCGGGCCGGAGTAGGACGGGACAATTCGGCTCGTCAGCAGCCCCGCTGCCGAGAGACTGCGTAGTACGGGGTACAGGCTTCCCTCGGCGAACGGGCTCTGGCCGTCGGCTCCCAAGCTTTTTAAGCGACGCGAGATGTCATAGCCGTACAAGTCCTCGTCACTGCCCGCCACGGTGGCGAGCAGCACGAGAGCCAAGGTGCCGGCATTGAGGTCTTTCTGGAATCGGCTGCCGATACTAGTAATCACTAAGTAATATTGTTAATCAATCATTATTCATTATCAAGCAATAGTCAGCTTCCGGTTTTCCAAGTTCCGCCCTGAAAGCCGCAACCCACTTCGATGCTGCCCGCGTCACCGTCGTAGTAATGCACCGAGGAGTCGGGTTTGGCGCAGCTGCCCACTCGTCCCGAGGCAGGACAGGCGCCAGGTGCAAACGTAGCCCCACTGTTCTGGTCGCGCTTTCCCGTCTCTTCGCACTGGGCTGCCGTCGACGGATCGATGCAGGCTTTGTAAGGCCCAGCCCACTGGTTCTGCAGATTGAATCGGCAGTGTCCGCCGTCCTCGTTGGTGGAGGAGGCTTGTTGGGCCGAAAGAGGTGCCAGACCTAGCGCGACGACCACGAGAAAAACTGCGGGCAGCCGGACCTGATGTGCGTGATCGAACATGAGAGAACTCCAAAGGATTAGGTTGAGTCGCCTCGAGCCTACTGTCGCCTCGGGGTAACGAGTAGACTTGTCGCAGTCTTGGTCCACGTTGCGGGAATCCTGTTCGTGATTCGCAAGCGGCTTCTTCTGCTTCTCGTTTTGTTGCTGCCGGCTTGCGGCGCGCTGGGGCCGCGGCTCGAAGCGCCGACTCTCGCCGTCGCGAAAGTCGAGCTCGTGAAAGGCGATCTTTTTGAGCAGCGGCTGCGTGCGCGGATGCGCGTTCAAAATCCCAACGATCGCGAGCTACGAGTTCGGGGTGTCACGTACACCATCGAATTGGGGGGAGAAGAGCTCGGTCGCGGACTCTCCGGCAGCAGCTTCGTGGTGCCTGCGCGAGGAGAAGCCGAGTTTGACATGCTCGTGACCGCGAACCTTGCAGGTATGTTGATCAAGTTGCTTGAACGCGCCCGTCAGAGTGGTGGAGCGTCCAACGAAATCACCTATCAGCTGCGTGGCGAAGTGAAACTCGATGGCGGGCTCATCCGAACCGTTCCCTTCAACGAGAAGGGCCAGTTGTCCTTGCGATAGGAGTTCGCCGGATGACATTCGAGCGAATCATGCTCGTGATTACCGTGACGCTACTCATCGCAGCGTCGATCGCGATCGGCTGGTACGCCGCGACTTGGCCCGCGCGCTGATTTCGCTCGTACGCCGATAATTTTTGGTCCGAAGATAACGTCAATAAAAACGGAGGATTTCATCATGGCAACGGCACTCTGGATCCTGTTGGCTGCAATGCTCATGCCCATCATCTGCGGAGGAATAGCGAAATTCAGTGGTGGAAACGATCGTTACGACAACGCCAATCCGCGCGAATGGCTTGCTCGTCGCACGGGTTACCAGGCGCGGGCTAATGCGGCTCAGGCCAATTCTTGGGAGGCGCTTGCGACGTATATCGCTGGGCTGGCCGCCGCCTTCATCGGGGGTGTCGATCCGGCGTCGGTCGGGCTGATCGCATCGATTTTCTTAGTCTCTCGAATTGCTTATGTCGCCTGCTATGTCGCCGATCTTGCGACTTTGAGATCGATCACTTGGCTCGTCGGTTTCGGCAGCTGCGTTTGCCTCATCGTGATGGGTGCTCAGCGAGTCGCCTGATGGACATGCCCGTCCGCCAATCATCGAATACCTCGCGCAAGCTGCAGGCCCACATCAGGGGCCTCGTCGGCAAGGCGATCGAGGATTATTCGATGATCGAGGAAGGCGATAAGGTGATGGTCTGCCTCTCCGGCGGCAAAGATTCCTACACGATGCTCGACATCTTGATGTCGTTGCAGCGTAGCGCGCCGGTCAAGTTCGAGTTGGTGGCGGTCAATCTCGATCAAAAGCAGCCGGACTTTCCGGAGCACGTGCTTCCCGAATACCTCACCTCTCTCGGCGTAGCATTTCACGTGATCGAGCAAGACACGTACTCGGTCGTCAAGCGTGTCATCCCCGAGGGCAAGACGATGTGCGGGCTCTGTTCCCGACTTCGACGCGGAGCCCTATACCGCTGGGCATCGGAAAACGGAGTGACCAAGGTGGCGCTGGGTCATCACCGTGACGACATCGTCGAAACACTCTTCCTCAACATGTTCTTCGGTGGTCGTCTCAAAGCGATGCCGCCCAAGTTACGCTCCGAAGATGGGCGGCACATCGTCATCCGGCCACTCGCCTACGTACCGGAGCGCGATATCGAGAGGTACGCTCGCGCGCGGCAGTTTCCCATCATTCCCTGCAAACTCTGTGGCTCTCAGGACAATGCACAGCGCCGAACGATCAAACATATGTTGCAGGAATGGGAGCGTATGCATCCGGGGCGTACGGAGTCGATTTTTTCGGCAATCTGCAAGGTCGACGCCGGCCATTTAGCCGATCCGGCCCTATTCGATTTTTCGGCTCTTCGCGTATCGATCGAGGAGTGAGGCGAGTGACGCCCGATGCGGGACTTCCCGAGTTCGATGATGAGGCGCTCGCAGCGGTCGCGCGGTTGCGCAGTCGTTTTCGCGGAGCGTTACTCGGGCTTGCGCTCGGCGAAGCGCTTGCCGCGCCCGCGCAATTGACGAGACCGGGCAGCTTTGCGCCGATCCGCGATCTGATCGGCGGCGGTCCCTTTGATCTCGCTCCCGGATACTGGACCGATGACACGGCGATGGCGCTATTGCTCGGCCGTAGTGTTCTCGAGTGCCGAGGATGTGATCCGGTCGATCAGTTGAGTCGATTCCGCCGTTGGCAACGCGAGGGCGAGGGGTCCCTCTCCGGCGAATGCCTCGGCATCACGGCGAGCGTCAGCCGTGCGCTCGTGGACGGCGAGCCGTCGAGCGATCTACGGGATGGTGCGGATGCACTCGTGCGTGTCGCGCCGCTCGTCCTATGGCATTACGCCGATGAGCGGGCTTTGATTGCAGATATTGAACCGATGATGCGAGTGACCTGTCGAGAGTCCTCCACGCTCGAAGCTCTGAATCAATTCGCGCTCATGATGCACGGTGCATTGCGAGGCAGGCCCTTCAAAGAATCTTCGAGCTTGATACCAGCCGGCGAGGTCGAT